>CAZJJT010000497.1:0-3859 GCA_964546395.1 uncultured Fibrobacterota bacterium | reverse complement strand
ACGTGATGACGGTGAATATCGACCGGCGCAAGAAGATGCCGGTGACGGTCCTGCTGCGCGCGCTGGGGATCTCCAGCGACCAGGACCTGCTCAGCGCGTTCTACGAAACCGAAGCGATTGAGACCAAGGCGCGGAGCCGTGAAGGTCTTCTGGGCCGCGTGGTGGCCCGCCCGGTGGTGAATCTCGACACCGGTGAGATCGTGGTGGATGCCAATGAGACAATTACCCAGGAGAAGCTGCAGGCCATTGTTGACGCCAAGGCGCAGGCGGTGGACGTGCTGAAAGTGGTGGCGGGCAGTGACGCCGCGGTTATTCGCAGCACGATTGCCGCTGACCCGACCAAGAGCGAGGAAGAGGCGCTGTTCTACATATATGCAACGATGCGGCCGGGCGATCCCCCCAACGTGGAAACGGCCCGCAATCTCGTGCGCCGCCTGTTCTTCGATGACAAACGCTACGATCTGAGCAGCGTGGGCCGGTACCGGATTAATTCGCGCATCGCCGTGTCGCACCCCGATGACCTGAACACGTTGACCCTCGATGACCTGGTGGGGGCCTGCAAGTACATGGTCGGCCTGAGCAACGGTGTGGGGTATGTCGACGATATCGACCACCTGGGCAACCGTCGAGTGCGTGCGGTGGGCGAGCTGCTCGCCGCGCAGTTCACGGTGGGTCTCACCCGCATGGTGCGTACGATGCGTGAGCGCCTCAGCCTCCGCGATACCGAGAGCCTGACGCCGCAGGACCTGATCAACGCGCGGACCGTTTCGACGGTTATCCAGGCGTTCTTCGGTTCCAGCCAGCTGTCGCAGTTCCTCGACCAGACCAACCCGCTGGCCGAACTGACCCACAAGCGGCGTGTCAGCGCCCTGGGGCCCGGCGGACTCACCCGCGAACGCGCGGGGTTCGAGGTGCGCGACGTGCACCACACGCACTACGGCCGCTTGTGCCCTATCGAGACACCTGAAGGGCCGAACATCGGTCTGATCGCCTCGCTGAGCACCTACGCGCGGGTCAACGAGTTCGGGTTCATCGAGACGCCGTACCAGAAGGTCGAGAACTGCCGGTTGACCGGCACGATCGAGTGGCTGTCGGCCGACAAGGAAGACAACTACCTGATTGCCCAGGCCAACACGGCCATGGACGCCAAGCACACGATCAGCGGCCCGCTGGTGTTTGCCCGTCACCGCGGCGATTTCCCGCTTGTGGCGCCCAGTGAGATTGCGTATGTCGACATTTCGCCCATGCAGCTGGTGAGCGTGGCGGCCGGGCTCATTCCGTTCCTGGAGCACGATGACGCGAACCGGGCGCTGATGGGTTCGAACATGCAGCGCCAGGCGGTTCCGCTGCTGAGCACCGAGGAGCCGTTTATCGGCACGGGGCTCGAGGAGCGGGCGGCGCACGACTCCGGCTGCATTATCCAGGCGCGCAACGCGGGCGTGGTGGACCGGGTGGACGCCACCAAGGTGGTGGTGCGGCGTGACAAGCCGGCCGGTGCGGACCTTCTCGAGCTGACCGAGTACGATACCTACGAGCTTACCAAGTACGAGCGCTCCAACCAGGACACGTGTATCAATCAGAAGGTGTGCGTGAAGTCGGGCCAGAAGGTGAGGCCGGGGGATGTGCTGGCTGACGGGCACGCGACGCGCAACGGCGAGCTGGCACTCGGACGCAATGTGACCGTGGCGTTCATGCCCTGGCGCGGGTACAACTTCGAGGACGCGATCATCGTCTCCGAGAAGCTTGTGGCCGAGGACATCTTTACGTCGGTGCATATCGAGGTGTTCGAGCTTGAGGTGCGCGATACCAAGCGCGGCCCCGAAGAGCTCACGCGCGAGATACCGAACGTCAGCGAGGAAAGCGTCAAGAACCTCGACGAGAACGGAGTGGTGCGTATCGGCACCGAGGTGGAGGCCGGCGATATCCTGGTGGGCAAGGTAACACCCAAGGGGGAGACCGAGCTGTCGCCGGAGGAGCGTCTGCTCAGAGCGATCTTCGGTGAGAAGGCGGGCGACGTGCGCGATTCTTCGCTGAAGGCGCCGCCGGGGCTGAAGGGGGTGGTGATCGACAGTCGGGTCTACTCGCGCAAGGACCGGGACAAGCGCTCCAAGAAGAAAGACAAGCAGCGTATCGACGAGCTGAAGGCGGAGATCACCGGACAGATCCAGGAAATTGAGAAGGTGCGGGCCGAGCGGCTGCTCGACATCCTCTCCGGGACCTCCACGCGCCAGATCACGAGCCGCCACACGGGCGAAACAGTCGTGCCGGCGGGACGCAAGTGGACCAAGGCGCTCATGGGCAAGATGGAATGGTCCGGGGTGGCGTTCGAGAACGGTCTGTGTGACGATGCGCGGAAGGGGCACAAGGCTGAGGAGCTGGTCTACCGCGGCAATGACTTGATTGTCAAGCTGGAGGACAAGCTCGACAAGGAGATCGATAAGGTGGTGCGCGGCGACGAGTTGAAGCCCGGTGTGCTTCAGCTGGTGAAGGTATACGTGGCCAAGAAGCGCAAGCTGTCGGTGGGCGACAAGATGGCGGGCCGTCACGGCAACAAGGGCGTCATTTCGCGTATCGTGCCGCACGAGGACATGCCGTTTCTGCCCGATGGCGCGCCGGTGGAGATCATTCTCAACCCGCTGGGCGTTCCGAGCCGCATGAACGTCGGCCAGATTCTCGAGACGCACATGGGGTGGGCTGCGAGCCGGCTGGGCGTGCGGGTTGCGACACCGGTGTTCGACGGCGCGTCGTTCAAGGACGTGCTGGCCATGCTCAAGGAAGCCAAGCTTCCCGAAACCGGTAAGACCGAACTGCGTGACGGACGTTCGGGTGAGCGGTTCGACCAGCCGGTTACGGTCGGCACGATGTACATGCTGAAGCTGTGTCATCTGGTCGATGACAAGATGCATGCGCGGTCGATCGGTCCGTACTCGCTGGTTACACAGCAGCCGTTGGGCGGCAAGTCGCAACTGGGTGGCCAGCGGTTCGGCGAGATGGAAGTGTGGGCGCTCGAGGCGTATGGTGCAGCGCATACGCTGCAGCAGATGCTGACCGTGAAGAGCGACGATATTGCGGGACGCTCACGGACGTACGAAGCGATCGTGAAGGGCGAGAACACGCCGGAGCCGGGTGTGCCGGAGGGGTTCAAGGTCCTGGTGAACGAAATCAAGGCGCTTGGTATCGACTTTGATGTGGTTACCGAGGATGACGAGTAGCGGGTAGTGGCGCGGTGAACGGGAAGCATCGGCAACCAACGCGGTATCGAGAGCAGGGAAGAGAGGTGGAGCGTGGCTGACATGGTAGAACGCACAGGCACTGGCCGCCAGATAACCGGGATTTCCATCCGTCTTGCGTCCCCGGACACCATCCGGAACTGGTCGTACGGCGAGGTGACCAAGCCCGAGACCATCAACTACCGTTCGTTCAAGCCGGAGCGGGACGGGCTGTTCTGCGAGAAGATATTCGGTCCGGTGCGCAACTGGGAGTGCAACTGCGGCAAGTACAAGCGAATTCGCTACCGGGGCGTGGTGTGCGACCGGTGCGGCGTGGAAGTGACGCATTCGAAGGTGCGACGCGAGCGCATGGGCCACATCGAGCTGGCCGTGCCTATCGTCCATATCTGGTTCCTTCGCAGCATCCCCTCGCACGTGAGCTACCTTCTGGGCCTTTCCAACAGCGTGCTTGATCGTATCGTGTACTACGAATCGTACGTGGTAATCGACCCGGGTGATGCGCCGTTGCGGCGTAACCAGCTGATTACCGAGGACGAGTTCATCGATCTGGAGGAGAAGGGGCACAAGTTCGTCGCCAAGATGGGCGGTGAAGCGGTGCTGGAGATGCTTGCGACGATTGACCTGGAGGA
>CAZJJT010000496.1:0-3868 GCA_964546395.1 uncultured Fibrobacterota bacterium | reverse complement strand
CCGCGCCATACACCCGGCTCGCCATGGATGCCCATGCCCATCTCCATCTCATCGTCGCCCAGGGTGAACGTGGGCTTGCCGGCCTGCGGGACGATGCACGGGGTGAGTGCCATGCCCACTGAGCAGCAGGCGTCGGCGGTCTTCTGTGCCACACGGGTGACTTCGTCGAGACCGGCCATCGTGTCGGACTTGGCGCCGGCAATCTTGTAGGCGTATATGAGTCCGCCGGTGCCGCGGCGTTTCCCGCGCTCGTCGCGTGATGCGCTGACCACATCGTCGGACACCAGGACCGTCGTCGACTGCAGTCCTTCCATTTCCAGGATCTCCCCGGCCATGTCGAAGTTCATGACATCGCCGCCGTAGTTGCCGTACAACCGCACCACGCCGGCGCCGCCGTCGGCGCAGCGAATGGTCTCGGCCATCTGTTCGACAGTGGGCGATGCGAAGACATCACCGATAGCGGCCGCATCGAGCAGTCCCTTGCCGACATACCCGGTGAACACCGGCAAATGCCCCGAGCCGCCGCCGGTCACGATACCCACCTTGCCTTCGATGGGCCCGTCGGTACGTTTCACCACCCGGTTCTCAGGGCCGGTGACTGTGTAGTACTCAGGATGTGCAGAGCACAGCCCCTCGAGCATCTCATCCACATAGGTGTCAGGCGAATTCAGAATCTTCTTCATACTAGACGCCCCCTCTTCGAGTTTTTAGTAAACAAGACTTGTCATCTAGAGTCGCAATCTAGGGCCAAATGGATTACATGTCAACGAAACGCCATATGAACACCCTGAGAGGCACACTATTTTACTAAAATATGTGCAAGTTCTACTAAAGCCGTCTATATTGGGTTTTGGACGGGAGGTGCGCATGGCGGCTACTATCAGGGATGTGGCAAAAAAGGCGGGGGTGTCTATCTCGGCCGTATCGATTGTATTCAACAACAAGCGTGGCGTGGGAAACGATACGAGACAGCGTATCCTCGATGCAGCCCGTGAACTCGACTACCGCAAGGCCGCGCCGGTCAGCAGCAGCAAGGCCGCCCGTACCATACGGTTCCTCAAGATCTCACGCCATGGACACACGGTCAGCCGCGACCACGATAGTTTCATCGGCGACTATATCGAAGGGATGGACCAGGGGGCCCGGATGGCGGGGTACAACCTGGAGGTCAGCATGGTGAGCCATGGCCGCGTCGAGGAGATCCTCGAGGTCCTCGGCACCATCTCGGCGGACGGTGCCATAATACTCGGCACGGAGATGAGTCCCGAAGAGGCGTCACGGCTCAGCTGCGTGAAGATACCGTTCGTGATACTCGACACCTGCTACGACTATCTCCCCTTCGATTTCGTTGACATGAACAATGCCGGAGCCAGCTTTGCCGTGATCGAGCATTTTGTCGAGCATGGGCATCGCCGCATCGGGTTTGTCAAGGGCAATGTCGAGGTCGAGAATTTCCGGCTGCGCGAGAGAGGGTTCCGCCGGGCGATGGAACACTTCTCACTGCCCGTCGACCGTCACAGCATCGTGTCTGTCGATGCCACCTACCGGGGGGCACACCGAGACATGCGCACCTTCCTCGAGGCAGGCGGCACACTCCCCACCGCGCTGTTCATCTCGAACGATATCATCGCCTATGGCTGTATCAAGGCAATGCGCGAACAGGGCATCGCCGTGCCGCACGACATATCCGTTATCGGGTTCGACGATCTGCCCATGAGCGCGGTCATGGATATCCCCCTCACCACCTATGCCGTGTCGAAACAGAGCATGGGACGGCGTGCCTTCGAGCTGTGCGCCGCGAAGCTTATCGAAGGAAGGGTGCATTCGCCGGAGAAGGTGCTCATAGACGGAAAACTCATCGAACGCAGCAGTGTGATACGAAGGTCCGCGTGACAGAGATTATCATCGATGCAGACACCGGAACGAAATCGGCGATCTGCGAACGAAAGTCCACTATGCCACCCCGTAACTGCAGTGCGAAGAGCCGTACGGCATGCTACATCTGTCACTACAGGGCAGGCTGTACCACTGCGGGGAAAGGGAGTTGACTGATGCATTCACCGAACCGCACCACCATGCGGCATGCGCTTCTTGCACAGTTGGCGATGGTATCGCTGCTGTCGGCCGCAACCGTGACAGTCGATACCTCGGTGAAGTACCAGACCTGGGAAGCCTGGGGCGGGACCGTGCCCGTATTTGCGTACTTCGATGCCTGGGCGAGCGACCAGACTGCCCATACCTACGACAGCGGCACCGATACCAACGAGATCCCCGACGACCTCGAGCTGCAGATCGTCGACGGTCTCGTCAACGACCTGGGTATCACCCGGTTGCGGTTCGAAGTCGGTCCGCAGGTCGAGATGACCAATGACAATGCCGACCCCAGCGATCTCAATCTCTCGGCCTACCGGTTCAAGTGGCAGGATATCATGTGGTACGAAACAGTGCTTCCCGCCAAACAGCTGATAGAAGCCAACGGGGACAGTCTCGTGGTGTATGTCAGCTACGACCTGCGCAGTTCGGCCACACCGAGCTGGCTTCTGCAGCCGGCGGAGTACGCGGAGATGGCGGTTGCGGTACTCACCCACATGCGCGACACCTACGGGTTCGTTCCGCAGTACTGGACCACGCTCAACGAGCCAGGCAACGGACGCCCGGGAAGCCCGTCGGTGGTTGCCGAACTCATTGCCGCCACCGGAGCACGGCTGCAGGCCGAGGGGTTCCGTACACGCATGTCGGGTCCCGAGGTGGTGACACCGAACCAGCTCACCGAGTACCTGAACGCAATCGACGGCCACGCCACCGCAAGGGACTACCTCGGGCAAGTCACCTACCACCTGTACTGGGACCCGACCAACGTTGCGCGCCGCAACGAAGCCCGTGACTGGGCTGCCCAGCGGGGCATCACCACCGCCCAGACCGAGTGGATGGAGGGCTGGGGAGCGGGCCTGGCCTCGGTGAGCCACCTCGACCTCACCGAAGCGAACGTCTCGGCCTGGGAACAGTACAGCTGCTACTACTACGACAACCTCGGGTGGCAGGGGGACTACTACCACATCCTCAACAGCTTCACCGAGTTCGGGCTGCAGTACAACTCGTGGTTTGTCCGCCAGTACAGCAGATTCATCCGGCCGGGAGACCGGCGTGTCGACGCGCAGTCGAGTGACGCGCAGGTGAAGCCGGTGGCGTTCGTCTCCCCGTCCGGACAACTCACGATCGTGGTCATCAACAGCGCATCGGCAACGCGGACCATCACCGTGAACGGCATCCCGAGCGGTACATACACCCGCATGCAGACCTACGGCGGAAGTCTCAGCTCCACGCACCTGGGCGAGGAACTGCCCAACGAAACCGCTGATGCGAACCAGATGACAGGGCTGGTTCTGCCTGCACAGTCGGTGAGTACACTGCAGTTGAGTCAGCAGGTGGGCACTGCGCCGTCGGCACCTTCGCGCACAGCGTCACTCTCACGCAGCGCGTGCCCCGGCCATTTGTACCGGCTCAACGGAGCGCCCGTCGCTCCCGGCACGGCCCAGCACATGTCGGCTCGGCAGGTTCTCGCGGCCCCTTCGGGGCTGCAGGTGCAGCCCGGCCGCAAATAGCGGCCTCCCCCCGGTCGCTTCGCGGTGAGGTTGACTGACACTCCGGGTTCGGTGTATAATCTAGACAGTCTAGCTGATACTGTTACCGTACCGGAGGAGATATGGGCACAGCATGGCAACTCCAGGAAGCCAAGAACAAACTCAGCGAAGTCGTCGACCGTGCGCTGACCAGCGGCCCGCAGGAGATTACCAAGCACGGGAAGAAGACCGCTGTTCTGCTGTCAATGCGTGACTACCAGCACCTCAGACACCGCACTGGTACGCTT
>CAZJJT010000495.1:0-3885 GCA_964546395.1 uncultured Fibrobacterota bacterium | reverse complement strand
GGCTACCGGTCTCGGAGACCGAGTTTGCCCGTGACCGCGTGTTCGGGTACCGCACTTCGCACCTCCCGAGCTACATTGCCGCCAAGACTGCGGGACAGGTGCCGGTGAGTGCTGTCCGGAGTATCCCGCGCACGCTGCTTCAGTTGCAGGTGAATGGCCACCTGGCTGCTGCGCTTCAAGGCGCGCGGGACGGAGCCTACACCGTGGTGAACGCTGCGAGCTACGACGAGCTCGAGCGGCTCGCCGCTGCCGCCACCAGTGCAATGGACAGCGGCATGCACCTGATGTTTCACGGCGCGGCGTCACTGGTGCGCGCCCTTGCGGGCCAGCAGGCAACGCCGCTGCTGAAGGCGCAGGTCTCGCGGGGTGGCAGGGGGCTTGTGCTGGTGGGTTCGCACGTGCAGCTGACTTCGCGCCAGCTGGAACACCTCCTTGCGTTCGGGGCTACACAGGGTATCGAACTGGATGTCAACCGTGCACTCCTCGCTCCTGCGGATGCTGCCGCGCGCGCAGTCGGTGCGGCTGAGCGGGCCTGGGGAGCGGGCCAGACCCCTGTCGTGTACACATCACGCACCGAACTTGCCATCGCCGACACAACTGCCCGGCAGCATGTCGGTCAGCAGATCGGTTCCGTGCTCGTGGATATCGTCGCGCAGTGCCGCGGCACGCTGGACTGGGTGATCGCCAAGGGCGGGATAACCTCGCACAATGTCCTGGCCAGGGGCCTTGCGTTCGGTACGGCGCGAGTGCTGGGGCAGGTGGCGCCCGGTGTGCCGGTGGTACAGGGCGAGAGCGGGCCGCTGTGCGTGGTGTTTCCGGGGAACGTGGGTGAGGAGTCGACGTTGAGCGAGGTATGGCATACACTGAGAGGAGACGCCGAGTGATACCGACCACCATGCAGGGCACACCCGAGGTACTCCGCGCATCGACACTGTGGCAACCATTCCGCCATCGCCCGGACACCCTCTACGACTGCCTTCCACACCACGAAACCTACACCGGCCTGCTTCACAACAGCGAGAAGCTCGCCTACCTGGTGCGCAGTTACACGGTCTACGAGATGACCTGCGCGGCGCTGGGACACCCCGGTGGGAGCCTGTCCGAGGCCGAACTGCTGGCGGTGCTGTTCGACTACGCGCTTCGCTACCGGGCCGCTGAACCGGGCTGGGAGATGCGTGATGTGTTCTACCTGTCCAAGTGCCACGCCTGCCCGTCGCTGTACACCGTGCTGGCGCTGTGCGGCTACTTTCCGCTGGAGGACCTCCGCGGCTACGGCGCCTGGTCGTCGCACCTGGAATCGCACCCCGATTCGCGTCGCACGCCCGGTATCGAAGTGAGCGGCGGTTCGCTGGGGCAGATTCCTGGTGTGGCGGTGGGCCGTGCACTGGGCATGCGCCGCAGGGGGCCCGACCATGCCGACCGCATGGTGTACGTGCTTGTGGGTGACGGGGAATGCCAGGAGGGGTCGGTGTGGGAGGCGTTCATGGCCGCCGGGCACTATGGGCTGGACAACCTGGTGGTGCTGATCGACAGCAACAAGGTGCAGGCCAAGGGCGCGGTGGCCGACGACATGAGCGTCTATCCGCTGGACCGCAAACTCGAGGCGTTCGGGTTCGATGTGTACGAAGTGGGCAACGGGCACGACTGCGATGAGCTGGTGCGGCTGTTCAACTCGATCCGGCACCGTCGACGGGGCAAGCCGATTGGCGTAGTCGTGCACACGGTGAAGGGCAAGAAGGTTGCGATGTGCCAGAGCAATCCCAACTGGCACACTTCGGCGCCGCGCAGTACTGCCCAGGCGCAGGGATGGCTTCGTGAGTTGTGGGAGCAGGACGGCCGCCGGCTGGGGATCCCTGCTGAGTTTGCCGAAGCACTGGGCGCGGCAATCGAGATTGTGCCGCCCGAACACGACAACCCCGACAAAGTCCTCGACCGTCAGGCCTGAGTTCAAAGGAGCCGCACATGGCACAGTTCTCAATCCCCGATCGTCACGCCACAGCCGAGATGCGCTACCAGATGGGGTACGCGCTGGCTGACCTGGCCGATATCTACCCGCAGATTGTGGCACTGGACGCTGACCTGCGCAGCTCCACCGGCCTTCACATATTCGAGCAGCAGCACCCGGGCAAGCTCGTGAAAGCGGGAATTGCCGAGCAGAACATGATCGCCATGGCGGCCGGGTTGAGCCAGGAGGGGTTCATCCCGTTTGCGTGTACGTTCGATGCGTTCTGCCGACGGTTCATGGACCAGCTGTATGTTACGGTTGCGTACAGCAACCTCAATGTGAAGGTGCTCGGCGCGTACGTGGGGCTGTTTACCGGCAAGGCTGGGGCAACGCACCAGAGCGACAAGGAGCTGGGGATGCTGCTGCGTATCCCGAACCTTCGGGTGGTGGAACCCGGTGACAATCGCGAGATGGCACAGGTGCTCCGGTGCGCCGCCGAAACCCATGGACCGTTCTACATCAGGATTGTGCGTTGCTCGGTGGCGGAGAACGAGGTGGGCGAGGGGTACGAGTTCCGGCTGGGGAAGGGCGTGACGGTGGTTGACGGCGGGGCAGATGTCGGCCTGGTGTGCACGGGGTACATGGTTCGCACTGCCAAGGCAGCGGCAGCGAAACTGTGCGATCGCGGGATACGCGCGCGGGTGGACCATCACCCTTCGCTGAAACCGTTCGACCGCACTCTGCTCCGCGACATGGCCAGCCGGGTCCCCGCGATAGTGACGCTGGAGAACCACTGCCGCAGTGGCGGCTTGCACTCGCTGGTGGCCGAAACGCTTGCAGCAGACGGCGCCGGGGTGCCGGTGGGTGCGATCGGGACCGACCCGGAAGACTTCATCCACACGGGGCACGTGAATGACCTGCTGCACCACTACCGCATGAGCTCAGACCATGTCGTGGCGGAAGTGGAGCGCGTACTCGCACTGGCACGAAGGGACAGACGATGAGCACGAGTCATGTACTGAGTATCGACGGCACCAGGTTGCGGCTCGACGGCGAGCGCTGTTGTCTGCAGGGCTTGAGCTTTTTCAACGCGCTGTTCAACCCGGCGTTCAACGAGAAGCGCGGCGCGTGGCTCGACACGTTCTGCAGCACCGGGGTCAACGCTCTGCGGGTGTGGTGCCAATGGGACTTCGACCTGGCGAAGCGGCCGTTCGTTGACTGCGGCCCGGGGTGTACGCTGTTCGCCGATGACGGGGGGCTGAAAGCCGACGTGTGGGGACGGCTCGAGCTGCTGCTGGGCGAAGCGGACGAGCGACGGATGGTGGTCGAGGTGACACTGTTTGCCAAGGAGAAGGATGGCGAGCAGCCGGTCGAGTTCCTGCTGAGCGGCACCCGGGAAGCCGCATCGGCCCTCAAGCCCTTCCGCAACGTGATCCTCCAGTTGTGGAACGAGAACACACGTGCCGACCGCGAACTGTTCGACGCGGCAAAGGCAATCGACCCTGAGCGCATCGTGACATCCTCGGTGGGCTACGCCAGCCACCTCGGGACCGACGAGCAGAACGAGATGTACGATCTCCTGACTCCGCACACGGCGCGCAGCGACTCGGAGCGCTACTGGGAGGTGGCGCCGCGGCAGATCGGGCAGTTGATGGAGCAGTTCGGCAAACCGGTGCTCGATGATGAGCCGGCACGGTGTGGGCTCAAGGAGCATGGGGGTATCCCGGGCGGCACCAGGGTCGAAGACCACATCGCGCAGATCAAGGCGGTGAGAGCGCTCGGGGCATACCATGTCTACCACCACGACATGTTCCAGCGGCCACGGGGCAACCCGGCGACGCCTGACTCGGGTATCCCGGAACCGGGGTTCAGCGAGTTCCACGGGAAGGTGTTTGGGTGGCTGAAGGAGAACAGGGAGTGGTGAGGAACAGAACATAGAA
>CAZJJT010000494.1:0-3902 GCA_964546395.1 uncultured Fibrobacterota bacterium | reverse complement strand
TTCCGGTAGGCCTTGGTCACCCGAAGAAACATCTCCTTGGCGTCTTCCCCACGGGCCTTGTCCGGATGGTACTTCAGCACCATCCGCCGGTATGCCTGCTTCACCTGCTCGGCACTGGCACCATGCGGCACGCCCAGCACCGCATGCGGGTTGTCAATCTGCGACGCCCACGCTCTGCGCAGGCGTTCGCTCTGCTGTGTCAGCCGATGGATGCACTCGTCGATGCCCTCTTCCAGTTCGTGGATCATTGATTCGCGCACGTCGGTGCGGTAGAACTGCTCCTGCTCACGCGCCAGAGCGCCGCTGCTGCGCGCCGAACTGCGAATGATGTCGGTGGCGCGTACACCCACCGCGGCAAGGAGCAACCACGACGCGTGCTGGTGGCCTGCGATGAATGCCGCCACCGTACCCGCCTCCAGCCCGAGCGCTCCGTAGCGGAGCAGGCGGTCCCAGGGAGTCGCTCCTCTCATGCCGACGCCTGACAGGTATGCAGGCAGCCAAGCCACACCTTTCGCCATCACGATTTCATCCTTCCCGCCGTAGTACGCCTGACTGTCACGAACCCCTCCACTTCGGTCGACTGTCGCGCCACCTGCGTCGCCGCGCGCGCGCGGGGTTGAAGCACATGTGAGAGCATCGCCCGCACCACGGCGGTCATGTTGTGGTTGTAGCTCGTGAGGTCGCGTATGAACGCCTCAAGCGTATCATCAAATCCTACCACCGACAACTCCCCCGGAACCGCAATACCCCTCCCCCCGAGAAACCGCAGACACTGCACCGCCACGTCGTCGTTCGAGCCCACCCACGCGCTCACGCTCCGCTCCGCTACCGCCGCCTCGAGCAACGGGCGGAGATCACCGCCAAGTGCCTCCCGTGACACCGCGTCACTGATTCGCTGGGTCAGCCCCGGCAGCGCCCGCGCCAGAAGTTGCCCGTAGCGATCCTGCCTGTCAGCGGCGGCCCCGAGGATACGGCCAACAGCCGCCCCGGCATCATCGAACTGCGCCGCCGGTGTACCCACAGGCGCGCGATGGTCGGCCGTGAACGCCACCACCCCGTCCCCCAATCCCGCCTCCGCGAATGTCCTTCGGATTCCCGCCAGGCGGTTCTGCGACCACGTGGTGCGGTGCGAGGGGCAGATGTAGGCAATGCGCTGGTGACCACATCCGAGGAGAAACCGTGCGACCACAGTCCCGCACAGCGACAGACACGAAATGCTGAACTCACGCGTAAGGTGACCGATACGGCCGAACTCCCCCGGCGCACATGCACCGGTCTCAACCAACACCGCCACGGGAAGCCCGGTGTGCGCGGCGGCCCTCGCCGCCACGCGGGCGCTGCCCGCCGGGAATCCCCGCTCAAACAGGAAGAACCCGAGGAGTCCATGACGGTGTGGCTCCCTGAGCATCGCCCGGTCCTCTGCCGGAAGTGTCAACCGGCCGGCACGGTTGTAGTCGTAGAACGCCAGGTGGATGCCTGTGCGGGCACGAGCACACTCCCCTTGCGCCGCCCGGTACAACTCCTGGGCACGGACCGAGAGCCGGTTCAGGTCGTGCGCCCCACGCGCCAGCACCACCACGGTCCCCCGCCCAGCTTGACTGCCGAGACCCCGCACACGGTACCCGTGTCCGAACGGCTGCACAAGACCCTCACCACGAAGCTGTTCGAGTGCCTTGCGGACCGTCGGGTACGAAACGCCATAGGTGCGCAGCAGATGCTTGGACGACGGAAGCGGCGAACCGGCGTCGTACTCACCACGAAGCAGCTGGCCCCTGAGCTCCTCCGCCACCCGACGCCACGTGCGCGCCGGAGCAGGCGGTCCGCCAGGTTCCGGCGGGCCGGCGAGAACTGCGGGACCCTCGCGCAGGAACGTTCCACTTCCCTGCACCGACCGCAGCACCCCCTCACGGCACAACCGACGAACCGCCTTCACCATGCTCACATACGCAATCCCCTGCGAGCGGCTCAGCTCCCGAAGCGGCGGCAGGCGACGGGCACCGGACGCGCGAAGGCGGTCACACAGGCGCCCCAGAAACGCAATCGCCTTCTGCTGCGCAGG
Source organism: uncultured Fibrobacterota bacterium (assembly GCA_964546395.1). GTDB lineage: Bacteria > Fibrobacterota > Chitinivibrionia > Chitinivibrionales > CAZJJT01 > CAZJJT01. Next base: position 1,843 of record CAZJJT010000494.1, on the reverse strand, counting down.
CGCTTCATGCCCCATCCGACTTCCCTCCTCTCTCCCCGTGCCCCCCACCCTCACGGGGGGCATTCGTATTGATATATACATCTCTTCCATTAGAGACAATGCCACTCCCTTTCGGACACCGATTGCGGGGTACTGTTGATAGTGCATGCGGGGACATGCTCAGAACACAGCATACAGGGGGAAATCCATGTTCAGTCGACCACTGAGTACTGCACTCTTGACAGTTGGGCTCATCGCTACCGCTTCGACAGCCATGCAGGGCAAGGCGTTGTATGCCACGGCAGGCTGGGCCGAGAGCCCGAACCGCATCTACCTGGTCGACCTCCAAACAGGCGCGGTGGACTCAGTCTATCGCAACTTCCTGCGCAAGGAAGTCGGCATGCCCAATTTCTCACCCAATGGCGAGGAGGTCGGGTTCATCGTCGGCAACACCTCGTACTACGCCATGAAGAACAACGGCACAGAGATGCGCAAGATCTGCGACATGGGCGGCAGCAAGACCAAGGGCGGTGACTGGGCCTGGACACCCAATGGGATTTTCTGGGTCACCCACGAGAACGACGTCTACCGTGCTGACGCGCAGACCGGCGAGCGCTGGTTTCTTCACCACATCGAAAGTGTCAACTACTCCAACGGGCTGTGGGCCTCCAGCGACGGGTTCAAACTGGACGTCTGGGTGAAAGAGCCCCACCACGGGATCCTGATAGACCTCAACTCATCGTTCTCGGTCACGCGCGAGCGCGTGACCGATTGCTGGGGGCATGGCAACTGGATGCCCGGGGACGGCTCGGCAATGGTGGTCGGCGCCTGGGGCAGCACGCGTGGTCAACTCCCCGACGCCGCCCACAAGAACTTCGTGGCATACAACTGGGACGACATCTCGGTCAACAAAGCGTTCCTCAGTGGCGCCGAGGGGGAGACCTCGGTGTACGGCCTCCGCTGGTGCGCCAACGACCGCGACCAGATCGGATTCGAGACCGAGGGCGCCCGTGACTTCATCATCAACTGGCGTACCGAAGAGCTGTACGAGATTCCGGTGGCAGCCTCGGGTCTGCGCAGCGTGGCCACGCAGCCGGACCTCGGGGGAATCTGGGCGGGATCTCTGACGGTTCCGCCGCCGGGCCCGCCACGGATCGCGCTCGACCGTGCGGAAGTGCATTTTCCACAGTCAAACAGCATCACGCGAGTGTACATCACGAATGTCGGCGGCGACACACTCGACGCGGTGTCGTGCGAAGTTGTGGAGGGCGGCCAGGGGTGGCTGAACCTGCTGTTCACCGGTCCCGAATACCAGATTGAGCGCGGCAACATCCAGGTGATCCGCACACAACTCACGAGCTTCACTCTCTCCCCGGGCCTGTACTACGCCACGGTCATCGTGCACGGCGGAGGCGCGGTCGATACTGCCTGGCTCACGGTAGTGTACAACAAGGACATGGCCGTGTATGCGCCTGGCGAACTCGACGCCAGGAGCTTCGCCGGCACGTACGTGCAGTTGACATGGGTTGATCACTCCGGCAACGAGACCGGCTTCGCGGTGGAGCGGGCCGACTCGGGTGGAACGTTCTCCGAGATCGGCCGCGTCGGCACAGACATCGAGGAGTACCGCGACAGCACTGTCGGCAATGGTACGTTCTCCTACCGCGTTCGCGCGTTCAACGACACCGCCTACTCAGGCTACTGCCTGCCCTCCTCGGTGACCCACACGCCCATGCCGCGGGTCACCGTGCTCGGGCCCATGGGCGGCGAAGTGCTGCATCCGGGCGACACCCTGCACATACGCTGGGACGCGTACCTCATCCCGATTGCGCAGATACTCTATACAACCGACGACGAGGAGACA
>CAZJJT010000493.1:0-3912 GCA_964546395.1 uncultured Fibrobacterota bacterium | reverse complement strand
CGCGCACGTCGCGGGGCTGCAGCGTGCCGGGCCACGACAGGAAGAAGGGCACGTGCAGAATGCTGTCGAGCAGCACGAGGTCTTTCTTGACCATGCCGTGGTCGAAACAGAACTCGCCATGGTCGGTGGTGAACACCACGATGGTGTCTTGCTCGAGGCCAAGCTCGCGCAGTCTATCGAGCACCCGCCCGACCTGCTCATCAACCCACGATATCATGGAGAAGTACACTGCCATGAAGCGCCTGCGGTCTTCCTCGGAGGCCTTGTCGGCCTGCGACGCGCGCCACTTCACCAGAAACCGCGTCGCCTTCTCCGCCAAATCACTTTCCTGCACCGGGTGCAGCGGCATGTCCTTCAGCGGGTAGACGGACTCGTATCTTCGCAGCGCGATATGCGGGGCGTGCGGGTCGGAGAACGACAGGCACAGGCAGAACGGCTTGTCGGTGGGCCGCTGATCCAGGAACCTGATTGCCGATGAGGCCTTCACGTATGGTCGCGTGTCCTCGGGCGCAAAATCGTGGAACGTGGCGCCGGCCCACGCCCCGCGCTCGAGCATCAGTTTCCCGCGCGACTTGCCGAACGCTTCGGCCTCCGTCTCACCGGGTGTCGGCTCGTGCGTCGCGTTCCAGACATCGGCATAGTCGAAGTTGCCGAACTCGCCTTTCTCGAGCAGGTGGTTCTTGCCGATGTAGCCAATTGCGTAGCCGGCATGTTTCAGCGCGCGGAACAGATGGATTTCACGGTCGGCCTCAATCAGCGTGTGGTTCTCGCGCACGCGGTGCGAGTGCAGGTACCGCCCGGTAAACAGTGTCGTGCGGCTCGGCACGCATACCGGCGCGTTGGCGTAGTAGCGGTGCAGGTTCACGCCCGAGCGAGCAAGCGAATCGAGATTGGGTGTGCGGATCATGGTATTGCCGTTGGCCCCGACAGCGTCGTAGCGCTGCTGGTCGGTCATGACGAAGAGAATGTTGGGCTTGTCGCTCATCGGGTCTCTCGGGGGAGTCGGTGGTCTATGGGACCAGCTCGGACAGGAACGTGTCCGCGCGACGGAGCGTGACTCCGCCGGACTGCTGCTCGTTCTTCAGATGCCGGAACAGGGCAACCGCCGGTATCCCATGCTTGCTGTGAAAACGGTGTATCGCGGAACCCGCATCCGGTCCGCGGAACTTCGTTTCCACCATCAGCTCCGGCTGGCCGTCCTTCACCACGCAGAAATCGACTTCCTCACGGTCCTTTGTACGAATGTAGTGCAGCTCGGCCTGCTCGCCAAGGCTGTCGACACGGGCGAACACATGCTTCTGCAGGCTCACTGCCACCATGTTCTCGAACCGCGCGCCATCATCCCCCAGCACCATGCCCGTGTCGTAGAAGTAGACCTTCGGCTCCCTCAGCAGCGACCGGGCAATGTTGCGGGAGTAGGGTGTCAGGCGGAACACGATGTAAAGCGCTTCGAAGATATCGATGAACTTCTTCACGGTATTCGGCGAGACTGCGGTATCCCCGGCAAGTGACGAATACGATACCGGTGAGCCGACGCGCCTTCGGAGAAGCTCCAGGACCGTCTGCATCGACCGCAGGTCATGCACCCGCTCAAAGTCCAGGATATCGGTGCGGATCAAGCCGTCGACATACTGGTTTCTCCACCGAGCGGCATCAACATCCTCGGATACCAGAAACGGCTCCGGAAAGCCGCCACGGCTCAGGAGTCGATCGAGATCGCGGCGCTCGACAGGCAGCTCCGCCACCGAGAACGGCAGCAGGCGGTGCCTGAAGTAGCGGCCCGCGAGCGAATCGCCCGTTTGGCGGAACGTTTCGAGGCGTGCACTGCCGGTGACCAGGATGCGCAGTGAGGCAGGCTTCGTGTCATAGATGCCCTTCAGCCGATTCTTCCAGTCGGGCATCTTGTGAAGCTCATCGAGGATCAGCAGATCGGTCGACTCGAGCCACTGCTCGGACTCGATGATCCGCCGGTCATCCAGGCTGTCGTAGTTGAGGTACGTTGCGTGGGAGAATCCGCGCGAGATATCGTGGGCAAGCCAGGTTTTCCCGACCTGACGAGGTCCCACCAGAAAGACCATCTTGCGGTCCAGATCTCGTACTATCAGACTCTTCTGACATCGCTCCATCCACGACAATCTAGCACCATTTTGAGGAAAAGTCAAGACTTTTGCTCAAAGCAGTGAGAAAAAGTCGCCGCTCAAGAAGAAGAGTTCACACCACTTCGTACGGGCATTGATTCTCGTAGAATGTGACCCGCAGTCCAGCGAATTTCTCCTGGATCATCTCGCTGAAATGCCTGAACCCGGGGTTCTCGCAGATTTCGTGCGAGGTCTCGATGAGCGCGATGCCGCTTTCGGTGGCGTAGCGGAAGCCGTAGTTGTCGGTTTCGCCCCCGACAAACACGTCGATACCCGAGCGCACACCGGGCTCGAACGCCCCTCCGTTGGCGCACAGCGCCGCGCCCCCGACCAGCAACCCTACACGCTTCACTTTCATGTCCATCCCGTCCGGCGAACTCACCCGGAGCGCTTCCATGCCCGATATGCGCTTGACCTTTGTCACGAGCTCGCCCAGCGTGCACTCGGGGATCTCGTAGGCCCGCCGCCCCTTCGCATCCTTCACCGGCTCTCCCAGTTCGAGCCACGCCGCCATGTCGGTCGCGATACACATCCCGTCAATCGAGGAGTGCAGGCGAAGGTAGGTAAGGTTGTGTGTGTCAAGGGCCGCCATGCGGCGCGTGTTGATTGTCCACTCCTGCCAGCCGGGCGTGCGGTCCGGGTCGAAATCAAAATAGTACGGGTAGTGCAGGCTTTCGTGGCCGACAATCAGGTTGTCCCCGCGCTTCCCGGCTGCCTCGATAGCCCCCGGTGACGCTTTCCAGCATACGGTGACACCGGTTATCTCTGCTTCACCCGACCCGTGGTGGATACCCTCCTCGTGGTGGATCGGCCATCCCTGCAGTTCCTCAACCCACCTGATGATGTCATTGGCTGTTGCCATTGCTTCTTCTCCGTATGTGGTTCACCGCGTTCCGCCCCCTCGACTACGCTCGGGGCGACGTTCAGCATAATGCGCGAGTGGTACTGCTGCTGTCTGCTTCTACATCACCGGCTCGCACGCGTTCCGCTGGAGCACGCATGCTACGCCCACCATTGAGGGGGTAGCGGAAGACGCCGCGCAGTGCGCGGCGGCTGCAGCGAGGGGGATACCTCCCCCACCCAGAACCATCTCTCTACCCCTTCATCCTCATCTCAGGATTGCCCGGCCCAAAATGCTTCAGCATCACCAGCGGATCGCATTTCGACGGGTTCGTGATCGTCACCCCCTCCTTCGCCGCTTGCTCCGACACGAAAAACTCGTCGCTGGTGAGCTGGCCGTAGCGAATCAGGGCAGGTGTTTCCACATCCCACACGCCCATCGTACCGTGCCCCTGCATCATGATCAGCCCGTACGCCCCCGCGTCCTTCACCGTGACCGTTCGCCCCGGGAGCACCGTGAGTTCCTTGGCCGAGAACGCATCCGACAGGTAGCAGATCCAGTTCTCGCGGTACCCGTCAGCTTCCATGTCGTCAACCGGGCGCACCGGCCTGGGGCGCATGAAGTGATGCGCGCCGAATTGGGGATCGACGTTGAGGTCCCAGTCGATAACAGCCATGAGGTGGTCGACATCGCCCTTGCGGTCCGCGGGCGTGTCTTTCCACAGCAGTTCGCCCGGGACAACCTGCCTGTTGACAACGCTCTGGTACATCGCGTACACATCCGAGGCCTTCTGCGGCTCGTACGTGCACAGGCTTCCGGGCGCGTGCAGCACCCCCGGGGGCACGTCCCAGCCGGTTCCCGGCTGCAGGCGGTAGGCCTTCGAGAGTCCCGTGATATTGTTATCGCCTTTGTCAAACGATGCGAGGCAGGCGC
>CAZJJT010000492.1:0-3914 GCA_964546395.1 uncultured Fibrobacterota bacterium | reverse complement strand
CAACGGTCGCGGTGCGCTGCACCGTCTCCTTCTCGGCACTGAATGTTGTGATGAGGTCCAGCAGCCCGAGTCCCGGTTCGGTGTCCTGGGTGCTCTCGGCGTGGTGCGGGTCGCGTATTTCACGTCCGAGCATCTGGAATCCGCCGCACACACCCAGCACCGCTCCTCCGGAGCGCGCGAGCGCGATGAGCGCATCTGCGATGCCGGCCTTCCTGAGTGCCCGCAGGTCTGCTACGGTCGACTTGGTACCGGGGAGGATGAGGAGGTCCGGCGAGCCGATTGCTTCGGCGGTGTCAACCCACCGCACCCTGACCCCAGGGGCCGCCTCGAGGGGCAGGAAATCGGTGAAGTTTGATACGTGGGGGAGGTGCACGATGCAGATGTCGATGTCGGCAGCGGCAGCGGGTCGACGTACGAACCGGTCGGTTACGCCGTCCTCATCGTCGATAGCGTGCTCGAACCAGGGCACGACACCCAGGGTCGGAACGCCGGTGAGTTGCTCCAGTTGTTCGAGACCCGGCTTCAGTTGGTCAACGTCACCGCGGAACTTGTTGATCACGAACCCTTTCACCATGTCGCGCTCATCGGGGTCGAGCAGTGCCATAGTACCCACCAGTGAGGCGAACACGCCGCCACGGTCGATGTCGCCGACGATGATAACAGGGGAGCGCGCTGTCTTCGCCATACCCATGTTCACCACGTCGCCCTGTTTGAGGTTGATCTCAGCCGGGCTTCCTGCTCCCTCAAGAATGACGACGTCGTAGTCGGCCGACAACGAGGCGTAGCACTCGCCTATGGTGCCGCGCAGACGTTCGCGGGCCTTACGCCAGTCGACCGCGTTCATCGTGAACGCCGGCTTGCCGCGCACCACCGCCTGAGCGCCGCTCTCGGTCGAGGGTTTGAGCAGCACCGGGTTCATGCGAACATCGGGCTCCAGGCCGGCGGCATAGGCCTGTACCACCTGCGCGCGCCCCATCTCGAGCCCGTCGCGGGTGACACATGAGTTGTTCGACATGTTCTGCGCCTTGAACGGAGCCACCCGCACGCCATCCTGCAGCAGGATGCGGCACAGGGCTGCCGCGATCAACGACTTGCCGCTCGCGCTGGCGGTGCCCTGGACCATGACCGCCTTGCTCACGGCGTCCTCCGGGCGAGGTCCGCTTCAAACACACTCATCTTCTCCGGGTGGCGTTCCTGGCGAGCCCACCGACGAACTTCCTGCAGGTCCACATCATTGTGCTGACAGACAAGCAGAGCCTGCCGAAGGCATTGCCGGTCGCCAGCGTAGAAGAAGCAGGCAAGACGGTCCTTGACGCAATCGGTCGGCGAGAGCAGCGAGAGAACACCGGTCGGAAAGCTCCGTTCTACTGGCTGTATCTGCCACTGCTCGCCGATTCCGAGCGGTCCAGGAGGGAACTCGACCGCATAGGTGATCGAGTCGCATTCGTATAGCCTCCCCGATCTGCGGAAGCCCAGGGAGGTCATCGCTGCTTCGATTTCGCGCTCCTGCTTGCCAGGGACAAGATAGTTGACCACGAAGTCGAGGTCTCCAGTGACGCACATCCCGGCGCTGTAGATCTGGGCGCACGCCCCTCCGGACAGTGTCGCACGTACCCCGTTGGCTTGCAGCGTGCTGCAGATCAAGGCGGCCAATTCCCCGAGGGGAAGCTCTGCTGGGGTTGTCACGTTCGGTCTGCCTCTGTGCCGTCGGCAAGCAGGCGTATCGCCTTGCCCTTCGCCCGGGGTCTCCGGCGGCTGTACAGGAGTCGCTCCTTCAGCTCCGGGGGATAGGCTTCCACTACTCGTTGCATGAGCGCTACGAGTTCCCGGCGGATGTACAGCCGTGGATTGAGGCAGTATGTCGTGGTGCGACCGTACTGCTGCGCTACCAGGATACCCGATGACTCCAGTCGGTTCAGTTCCTTCTTGACCGGCGTTGGGGGACACTGCCAGAACTCGCATATCTCCTTTGCGTAGCCGTTCTCACGCGCAACGATGAAGGCGAGTATGCGTTCTCGTGTCACAGACCCGAGAAGGGATTTCAGCATGGTCTTGCTCCTTCGCAGGCTCCCGGCATCTCCGAATCGGCCAAACAGTAGCCCATAAGGACTACAAAATAGCCCATATGGACTATAATATAGACTATACGGATCAGCCTGTCAACCACTGTGTCAAGGCTCACAAGTACAGCCGCCCCTTGCGCTTGAACAGAATCACCAGGAAGAACGGGCCCCCGAACAATGCGGTCAGTATCCCGACCGGGATCTCCGCCGGGGGGGTGATTGTGCGCGCAAGCATGTCGCTTGCTGTCAGAAACGCGCCGCCCACGCAGAAGGTGGCAATGCCCAGCAGGCGGTGCCTGGCTCCGGGAAGCAGCATCCGGCACGCGTGCGGCGCCATGATCCCCACGAACCCGATTGGACCGCACACCGATACAATCGCGCCGACCGCCAGGGCGGTTGTGACAATGAATGCGTTGCGGCTTGCCTGCACGTTGATACCGCGCGAATGCGCCAGCGAGTCGCCCGTGAGAAACTGGTCAAGCTGGGGGAGGAATGCCCCCACGTACGCAAGGTACAGCACCACTGGGATGCTCATCACGGCGAAGAGTCGGTACGTCACTCCGTCCACGCCACCCATGATCCACCGCATGATCTGGAACGAGTGCTGGATATCGCTCAAGTAGTAGACAAACATCACCAGGCCCGAACAGAGCGTTGCCACAACTACGCCCGCAAGCAGCAGCGTGGTGGCGTTGCCGCCGCGGGTCCAGGCGAAGCTGTACACGATCAGCATGGCACAGACTGCTCCCGCAAACGAGGCCAGTGTTAGAGCTGACAGGCCCGCGTAGCTACCGCCGATACCCAGCGAGATACACAGTGCCGCGGCCAGCGACGCACCACCCGATACACCCAGTGTGTAGGGGTCGGCCAGGGGGTTGCGGAACAACGCCTGGTAGACCATCCCTGCAATACCCAGCCCGCCGCCGGCCACGAGCGCGGCAAGTGTGCGAGGGACCCGAATCACGAGGAAGATGTGGCGCATGTCGCTGTTCTGCGCAAGAGCAGCGAGCGAGAACTGCGTGATCCCGAAGAAGGGGCAGAGAGCTGTCAGCAGCAGGGCCGACAGGCAGATCAGCAGGCAGCGAAGCACCAGGGCGCGTCGGCTCATGTGAGCTGCCCCCAGGTCCCGAACACCTCGGTCCCGCCCTTCGGGCGCTCGTAGCGGTCAAACTCGATGCCGAACAACTCCCCAAGCATCCCCGGACACTGCGCACGGAACTCGTCGGTGCTGCCCGAGTAGTGTACCCGGCCCTGCAGGAGCGCGAGCACATGCGTGCACGATGTCAGTGCGGTGTTGATGTCGTGGGTGACCATGACGATGGTGATCTCGCGGCTCTGGCGGGCGCTGTTGAGCGCACGGAAGAACAGGCGTTCGTGGGCAGGGTCAAGGTGTGTCGTGGGCTCGTCAAGCAGCAGAATCGGGGTGTGTTGAGCAAGCGCGCCGGCCAGCAACACCCGCTGCAGTTCCCCGCCGCTCAATGTGGTCATCATCCGTTCCGCCACCTCGCTCACATCGCAGAACTCCAGCGATTGTCGCACAATCGTGTGGTCCTCGGTGCTGGGCACACCGAACAGCCCCATGGCCGGGAACCGTCCGAGCATCACGAAGTCGTACACGGTGTAGGGGATCACCGCTTCGGGCTTCTGGGGCACGTAGGCGATCTGCTGGGCCCGCTCCCGTGCCGGGTACGACCGGACCGGCCTGTCCAGTACACGGACAGACCCAGACTGCGGCGCCAGCAGCGCCGCGATCGCCTTCACCAGTGTCGATTTGCCCGTTCCGTTCTTTCCCAGTACCGCCCACCGTTCACCTGGCTCAACGCGGAAGCTCACGCCGTTGAGCGGCCCGCC
>CAZJJT010000491.1:0-3918 GCA_964546395.1 uncultured Fibrobacterota bacterium | reverse complement strand
CCTCCGAGGAAGACCGCAGGCGCTTCATGGCAGTGTACTTTGCCATGATCTCGTGGGTTGATGAGCAGATCGGCCGGGTGCTCGACAGACTGCGCGAGCTTGGCCTCGCGCAAGACACCATCGTGGTGTTCACCACCGACCACGGCGAGTTCTGTTTCGACCACGGCATGGTCAAGAAGGACCTCGTGCTGCTCGACAGTATCCTGCACGTGCCGTTCTTCGTGTCGTGGCCCGGTACGCTGCAACCGTGCGATGTGCGCGACGCCATGGTCGAGGAAGTCGACGTGATGCAGACGCTGCTCGAATTCGCCGGCGCCAGGGCCCCGCTGGGGACCCAGGGGGTGTCGTTTGCTCCACTGCTGCGCGGCGAACGCACCACGCACAAGGATGCGGCGTACGGTGAGATCTGTCCGCCCTGGCTGTACAATCCGTTCGGCACGTACGAGGAGTTCGCGGCAGACTGGAAAGCGCACCATGACGGGCCGCACCCGTTCAACGTGGTAGGGGATTTCAACAAGAGTGTCCGCGAGCGCGATTTCCGCTACACGTGGTACGGCACGGGCGAAGAGGAGTTGTACGACCACTGCGATGACCCGCACGAGTGGCACAACCTGGCAGCCGACCCGGCGTATGCCGACACGAAGAACCGTCTCAAGCTGCGCCTGCTCGAGTGGAACGCGCTCAGCGAGGACCCGCTCGACCCGATCACTATCAGGCAGATGCAGAAAGAGTTCGCTGACTGGAAGGGTGGACGGGTGAGTGAGGGCAACCTGCATGGCCAGGACTGGCTGAAGTATCGGGAGGGGGCGCCTCTACGATGGGTGTAGCGTTTGGGTGCGCTTCGCGCAATAGAGGCCTGCCTGTTCTTCTGGAGATGTCCGCCGAACTGGACTTACTGAGGGCGGCTCCAAGGCTTCGCCGCCTCGAGTGCCGAACCAATTGAAGGGACCGGGGGCCATGTCGCCGCTGCACTCAGCAACTCTCGTCGATGCCCTTTGCCGTACGGTCGGCACGAATTTGTCCTACCACGACTACTCGGGTGGCCGTTTGGCTGATGTGCTGGGCGCAGAACGGCGCAACCATACGAACGCGTTCTGCTCGGCGGTGAAGCCGCGCTCGAGCCCGGGTGAGAATGCGTGCACGCGATGCGACATCGGGATGGTGCAGGCCCGGCTCTCGTCCGGATGCGGTGCATTCCTGAAGCAGTGCCATGCGGGAGTATGCGAGTTAGTGTTGCCGGTGCGGACCGGCTCACAGCTGACTGGTGCGCTGTTTGTCGGGCCGTTCCTGTGGGATACGGACCAGCCGCTACCCGAGGGAGCGCTGGTGCAGCGCGCTGTGCGGCGGAGGAGTCAGCGGGTGGAGCGGGAGCGTTCCCGCCTTCCTGTGCTGGGGCCGGTGCGGGTCGGAGACACGCAGAGCCTGTGCGAGCTGCTGCTGCTGGGTGTAGCACGTGAGATGGCCGAACACGACAGCGTGGCGCCGCGCGCAGGCTACCACGAGCGCATCGACGTGTTCCTCCGCGCGCACAGCGCCGACCCCGTGCGCTTGGGCGACCTGGCCAAAGCGCTGTTTCTGTCGGAGTCACGAACAAGCAGTCTGGTGCGCCGTCACTTCTCGATGACGTTTCCGGAGCTCCTGACAGAGCATCGCTTGGTGCACGCGAAGCGTCTCCTGGCAGGCTCACACCTTACCGCTGCCGCTGTTGCGCGCGCGGTCGGGTTTGTCGACCCGACCTATTTCCACCGGGTGTTTCACCGCCACGAGGGGCTCTCGCCTCTGCAGTACCGTCGAAGGGAGTGGAAGGGCGGTGGACCGCAGGGGGTGTGAAGTGCGGGGGCGTGTGCCAGGCAGGGCAATGCGGCCGTTCACCTGATATGACATGCGGCCGCAGCGCTGCTTCGTGTCACCACCACGCGCACGCCACAGCCCCTCCCTGCCGGGCCATACCGAGCTACTCGTGCGCCGCACAGGTCGAACAGCTCCACCCCCGGCCCGGAGCCATGGGCAGCGCGTGCGGGCAGGTGCGGCCGCCCGGGCGACTCAACTGCGCTGACATCATGTTTGAACAACCCGTTGCCGGCCGAGTCTACCGCCCAGCGAATGCGGAACGCAGTCGACCACCAGTAGGCATAGGCAAGCGAGTCCTCGGGAACTCCCAGCGCCTGCAGTTTCATGTGCCGCGAGTCACTGCCACGCAGATAGATGATCGCCTGCCAGTTGGGGATGTACGACGTGTCACGCTGGCTCATGCACCACTTGTTGTAGAAGGTATCCACGGGAGAGCGATAGCTATAGTCCAGAGCATGGAGGCTGTCGGGGAACCCAACAGCATCCTCCCAGACAGTGTCCGGGTTCCCAATCGTCACACTGGCTCCAATGGCAGGACCGTCGTACCAGTAGCTGAAGGTGGTACAGGGCTTGTACCCGACTTGCCAGGAAGTCACGTCGAAAACGCTGATGCCGGCAAAAAAAGGGTAGCCGTTTGGCGGGAGCAGTTGCGGAGAGCTCATAGGCGAGAGGGTAGCACCGGAGGGCAGAAGGGCAGAGTCCCCTTCACCATGATCTGGGGACTCAGGCACGATCCTCAGTGCCAGTGTGTCTTCCTGGTAGGTGTTGCCGTACTGGACATGGATCGTGCCGGCCGTTGCTGTGGGAACCGCACTCAGGAGAAATACAGACACAACCACGACACACCGTACACATGGAAGATGGGAAAATCCACATGTCATTGCTACCATCGAGGCCCTCCGATTACCGTAGCCCTTCAGAATGCGATCATTTCGTCCATGAAGCGGCCTCGCGAACGCACCACACCGTCGCTTGACACGTGCAGAACTGGCGTGCCACTGCCATTGCGGAAGACGAGTCCACCCTCCAGGTTCGCGGAGTTGTCGAGCCAACTACCTTCCTGCTCGAGCAACGCACTTGCGTGGAAGCCTCCCAGGCTGTCCAGACTGCAGTAGTCTCCGAGATGTAGTCCACCACTCCCGGTCATGGTGTCTGCCGCGTCAGCCGTGTTTACGTGCCCATTGGCTGTCAGGCGGCACAGAATCTCACTGCCGTGCGCAAACCGTGTGCCTGGCTGGTCAGTTTCGACTGTTGCTTTCTCGACAGGAATGTCGAACACAAGCGAGAAGTCCTGCCGTGGGTCCCCGAGTCCACCGCTTTGGGCCTGGTTCTCAGCTATGTCGGCACCTTCCACGACAACGAGCCACTCCCCCGTGTCAGGGCTGAGTACCACAACATGTTCCACGTTGTTGAGCGTGTCCAGTCCTGGGGCCGCGGGGTACGCCAAGACAGAGTCAGGAGAAATCCCGGGAGTCCAGTTGCCTTCGAACATGACTGTGTCGGGCTCCCCTTCAGTATCAACCACATTCTTGGCCTGTATGGCGTTGTTCGAGAGCACCAATGGCCTCTTCACAGACATGCCAACTGGCGGAATTGCAAACAAGTGCAGGTCATTCACCAAACGCCGGTCGAGTTCCGAGACTATTGTTGGGCCGCCTACGTCATCCCAGCACAACGTGAAGCACAGGGAGTCCATGGGCTGCTGCACATGGCACGAGTAGTACCGCAACTGCCCATCAGATACGGTGTCTTCGAGGAAATGCTCACTATCTACATAGTCAAGCGCCCTCGCGGCATCCGCGAGCCCAAAGCCCGTGGCAAAGTCCGGTCCCACACCGTAGAGGTCCTCTTCATTGTCACCGAATGCCGCAAAATCGATATTGCGCGTGGCCCAGACACCGCTTCCCGGAGGCGGGTCGGCCGGGGTTGTGTCAACGAGATCGACGGCGGTATGCACCAGCAGCGCTCGTATCGTGGAGTTCCACAACGGGTGAGTATGTATGTTCCCGACGGAATCGGGGAGTATCTCATCACCGTATTTCTGCAGCATCACCGCGGCAAGCCCTG
>CAZJJT010000490.1:0-3925 GCA_964546395.1 uncultured Fibrobacterota bacterium | reverse complement strand
ACGCGACGTGACACGGTGCGCGTGCGCATCGTCCCGGGCGGTGTCGACCACCTGGTGATCGAACCGACCCCCGACAGCCTGGTCAGTATCAACGCCGACAACCCGATCGACCAGATTGTCATGCAGAACACGGCCACAACTGTCAGCGTGTACGGGATGCTGCGCGATCGCTACGGCAATTTCGTGCGCCACGCCGACTCGGCCAGCTGGCTCAGCCGTGACCTGGCTGTTGCGACCGCCGAGATGGGGCCGAACTGGCGCCTGGGGCAGGGCTTGGTAACGCGCGTGACCAGCAGCAACGACACCACGCAGGTGGTGGCGCAGTACCGCGGCCTGGCAGACTCGGTAATGGTGATCGTCAGCGCGGTGACCTACGATTCGCTGCAGATCTACGTGTTGAGCGGCGGTATCCAGTATATCACCACGCTCACCATCCGCACCGACCAGGACACCACGCTGCGCGCACGCGGGACGCGCTCAGACATCGGCACCTGGGAAGATGTCGCGGTGCGGTGGCAGAGTCCGGGTGTCACGCTCAACCCTGACACGGTCAACAACCAGACCACCTTCAGGTTCCGCCCCGTGAGCCCCGGAAGTGGTCGCGTGATTGCCGAGCGACAGGGCACCAGCGGCACGATACGCGACACGGTGACGGTTACGGTGCTGCCCGGCTTGCCGGCATCGCTGGAAATCTACCCCAGTGAGGCCTCCACGGTGCGCTGTCCCGACCAGAGCGTGGTGGACACACTCACCGCGGGACAGGCGTTCGACCTGGTGGCCAAGCTGTTCGACATGAACAACGTGCGGCTTACCGAGTACGCCAGTTCGCCGAAGAACCAGTTCATCACGTGGGCGGTTATCGAGAACGCCGGCAACAACGTCACGCCCACCGGCACGCTCTCACTCACCCGCGGCCACGCGACCGTGTTCACGCCCACGCGCGCCTACAACACGGTGGATATCCGCGCCGACTACAACGAGCCGGGACGGGCGGCGCTCTCGGACGTGGTGCGGTTCTACGTAGAACCGGCCGCCCCGGCACGCCTGGTGATCGAACCGCAGCCGCGGCCCACCGGTATCAAGCTGAACGAGGCCGACGAGCTGGGCAGTGTCACGTTCTCCAGTGTCGACACCATTCGCTACGCCTTTGCGGTGCTGCGCGACCAGTACGGCAACTACGTGAGTCCCTCGCTCGCCACCGACTGGCTCAGCCGTGAGCCGGATACCGTCGATGTGCGGGAGGGGATTGCGGCCAACGGCGAGGGCGTGCTCATACGCATGGCCCGCTCCGGCCAGTCGTGGGTGGTGGCGGTCAACCGCACGTATCCCACCCTTCTCGACTCGGTCAGTGTCACCCTGCAGAACATCTACTACACCGCGCTGCGGATCGTGGTGGATGATTCCACGCAGATACAGTCGCTCACGATGCGGGTCGACCAGGACACGATGCTGCAGGTGCAAGGGCGGCGCTCCGACAACGGGCGCTGGGAGATCGTGCCGGCCAACTGGCAGATCACCAACGCGCTCTCCACCACACCCTCAGCCCCGCAGGCCAGCGGCAGCTGGGATTTCTCGCCCAACGACACGGGCAGCGGCCTGGTAATCGCAACCATGGGCACCACGCCGCCCGACACGATCTCGGTGCACTTCACACCGGGACGGCCCGCTTCGCTGGTGCTGTATCCGTCGACCGGCGCGCCGGGCGCGGCCAACGCGCCGTACCCCGATCCCTCCGAGCAGATTATCGACAGCGCCGGCAGCGCGCTGCCCGTGGTGGCCAAGCTGTTCGACTACCGCGGCAACTGGCTGCAGAGCTATGAAGTGCCGACAGCACCGGTGTCGTGGGAGCTGATTGAACTGAGCGGCAACCCGCCCACCGGCACTATCAGCGATACCACCGGCTGCACGACCTCGTTCACGCCCACGCGCGCCTACAACACCGTGTATATCCTGGCCACCTACGATGAGTCGGGGCGGCAGTACCGGGACACGATACAGGTCCGCGTGGTCTACGGCCGTCCACACCACATGGTTATCGAGCCCGACCAGAACTGGCAGGCCAGTCCCAACTTCGACAACCCGGTCGACACGGTGGAGATCACCAGCAGCGAGACGTTCCGGCCGGTGTACGCCGTGGTGCGTGACACGTTCGGCAACTACGTGAGCTACTCCACCGCCACCGACTGGTTCAGCGACGACAGCTCACTGGTGGTGGCCTCCGAGGGTACCGCGACCATCGGTGAAGGCAACATCGAGCGCGTGGGCGTGGAAGGTCTCACGAGTGTCACTGCGCGCAACCGCACCAACACGGCGCTCGTCGATGATGTGGCGGTGCGGGTGCTGGCGTACTACTACACGCAGCTGCGGATAGTGGACGCCGCGGGCAACCCGATCGATTCGCTGCGGATGTTCACCGATGACGACGTGGAGATATTCGTACAGGGGCTTCGCTCCGACGACACCACGGGTGCGGCGTGGGAGTTTGTGGATGCGCGGTGGGAGACCTCGGACAGTATCGAGACCTCGCCGCCGGCGCCCGAGCGCGCCAGTTCGTGGGCGTTCTCGCCGCTCACGCCCAGCAGCGGGTGGATCCGTGTGACGCTGGGCAACGACGCCGTGTCGGCGCCTGACACGATCCAGGTGGTGTTCCAGCGAAGCGATCCGAGCCGGGTGGAGCTCGAGATCGTCACCCCGCCCGAGGACCGTGTCGCGGGCGACACGATTGTCGCGGTGGTGCGGGTGTACAACCTCGACGGCCTGGTGCCGGGCGAGTACTGCGACTGGACCGTGCACCAGGACGTGCTCGGGGCGAGCCCCTCGGGGGCGGTCCCGACGGTTACGGTGGAGGACTCGACGGTCAATCTCAACCGCCGACCCGACATGAACGTGTTCAGCCACGAGTGTTTCGACGACGGGGTGGACACGGTGAAGTATGTGCTGACGTTTGCGCCGTTTGACCAGGACAGCATGCACCACCTGTATGTCATCGTGAACGGGCACACAGGAGACGCGCCGCCGTTCGTGCTGTACCCGGGGCCGCTGGAGCGGCTGGTGATCGAGTACTCGAACCGCTCGCCCGTGCCCGAGAGTATCGAGATCCCCCTGCACGAGGCGCAGGTGCTGTACGTGCGCGGCTATGACCGGTTTGGCAACCTGCGCGGCGACGAGCGTTCGGACTGGAGCGTGGACGGGACCCTGCACCCGATTTCGCGTGCGACCAATATCGCCCGGGTGTACTACGAGGCGACCTCGGTGCTCACCGATGAAGAGGGGTGGATGCGGGCGGTGGCGATTGATACCAGCAACGGTGTGCGCAGCGACAGCGTGTACGTGACTATCAAGGGGCCGCTGCCCAAGTTCCTGAGCGCGGTGACTGCCGACACCAACGGCAACGGCTACCTCGACCAGGTGACGATACGGTTCAACCAGGAGATCTCGCTGCCCGATGACCCGGTGGAGCTGGCTGTCCTGCTCGACCAGATGCACATCGAGACGTTCGGGCTGGACTTCGACGCGCTGGAGATCATTGGGCTCAACGGGACCTACACCGACACGGCATTTACCGTGGTGCTGCGTGAGGACACCAGCCTGGGCGAGCCGCAGACCGCGCTGACCCCGTACGTGTATTTCGACCAGGAGTTCCTGGAGGATGAAGTCGACATGATGTTCCACATGCCGATATACGAGGGGGTGGATGGCGCCGGGCCGGTGGTGTGGGAAGTGATCAAGTATATCGAGGAGGGCAAGGAGGACCTGATAGTGGTCGTGTTCAGCGAGCCGCTCGGGGCAATCAGCCTTGCCACGCCACCCTCGGATATCCTGGAGGTGTGGCGCTACGACGCCTCCAGCGGCACGTACGTGCGTGACACGATCATGCTGGAAGGTATCGGCAACCTGCTGGTGGCGAGCAACGATACGCTGAAAT
>CAZJJT010000489.1:0-3936 GCA_964546395.1 uncultured Fibrobacterota bacterium | reverse complement strand
TCTGCTCGATGCCATCCTCGACCCCGAAGTTCCCCAGTTCCCTCATCCCCGGTGTGTCGACGAAGATGCTGCCCGATTCGAGGCAGACAAGCTGGCGCCTGACCGTCGTGTGCCGCCCCCTGCCGTCACTCTCCCGCACTTCGCTGACCCTCAGCGCACTGCTTCCGAGAAGGCTGTTGAGCAGTGATGTCTTGCCGACCCCTGACGGCCCAAGCAGGCAGTAGGTCTTTGCCGTCTCGAGTACGTGCGCAAGTTCCTCAACGCCCCGCTCGACCACGTTGCTGACAAGCAGCGACGGCACGTGCAGCGTCGCCAGTGTAGCCAGCACCGCGTCGCGCTCTTCGGCGCTCAGAAGGTCGCTCTTGGTGAACACCGCGATTGGCAGGATGCCGCCCTCGTGCAGCATCACGAAGTACCGATCGAGCGCATTGACGTTCACACGGTCGGCGGACTGCACCACCAGGCCGACATCGATGTTGGCGGCCAGCAGCTGGAAGTCCACACGAGCACCCGCCTCTTTGCGTTTCAGCACTGTGTTGCGCGGAAGCACTGCATGGATAATCGCGCGGGTATTGTTGTCCAGCGCCTGGACCGCGACCCAGTCTCCCACTGTGGGGTATCCCGTGACATCCTCGATATCGAACATGAACTTGCCCGAGAGTTCGGCAAACATCTCATGCGCGCCATCCGACACCAGGTAGCTGCCCTTGTTGACTTCGGTGACCCGTGCGGGGAGGAACTCGCCTTGGAGAGGCTGCGGGCTGACACCCTTGGCCCATGTGTCGTAGCCGAGTGCGGTGAGGCTATTGGAAGTCATGGTTTGCTCTGCGGACGTGTTTGCTTGTTCCGGTGAACGGTTGTGGTCCGAATATCGTTCAAGGGGGTGGTTGTCTGTTCCCTCTCTCGTCGCAGGCTATGTCGTCGGTTCGGCCGGCAGCGTTGTTATCGGGGGCAGCGATAGGCCCATCGCCTTATCCAGTCTGCGCCAGCCCGTGAGGCCGAATGGTTCGGTCTGGCATCTGTGAACTGTACCCTTGGGGCTGTAGAGCCACAGACCATGGAGATCGTCGCCCACCACATGGGCCGGCCAGCGGCAGACATCTTCGGCGCGCCTGACTTTCCGCATGACGACGATTTCTGGACTCAGGATACTGGTTCTCCCTCAGGCGGCCAGGACTTCCTCGCCGAACTCACCCAGCACATCCCCGACCGCGGGGAACACCAGATACGCTACTACGGGCATTGCTCCAATAGGTCGCAGGGAGTGCGGCAGAAAGTGTTGAAGGCGACACTCGTGCCAAAGCCCGTGCTGCCTCTGACACGGCAACAACTGCTGCTCAGGCTGAGCTGGGCGGCGTTGATCACAGCACAAGAGATACAACTTGAAAACAGTGCCGCAGGCACTGGACTCCACGAATGCGCCTGAAGCTGCGCCGCTGGTCTGACCGCCTTGCGAGCCTGTGACGCCATGGCGACGCGGAGGCGCAAGTTCCGGGCGAAACCGCAGGACCAAGATCGCCATCAGTCGTCAACTACGCGCGCCGGAAGCTGTCTGCTGTCTCCTTGGCGTACTCCTCAAGCATAACACGGTGCTCCTTGAGCACCTTCGCCAGAGACGAGTCTGCAGCGCGGTTCTTTGTCTCGCCCGAGTCTTCCTGCAGGTCGAAGAGCTGCTCGGGGTTCCTTCCCCAGGAGTAGGCACAGTACTTGTACCGCGCCGAGCGCACCATCCTGCCGTGTCGTTCCGGTTGCCTGGGGTTGACCGCAAGTTCGGTGACCACGTAGGGCCGGCCCGCCGACTTCGGGTCTTCGATCACACCCCGCAAGCTGCGCCCGGCCATGGAGGGTAGCGAGATTCCCGCGTAGTCCGCCATGGTGGCAAGTACATCGACCCCTGAGGCGAGATGCGTGCTGTCAACCTTGCCCTGCGGAATCCTTCCCGGGTACGAAAGGATCATCGGCACCATCGCCGCCTCCTCGTACAACGAGAGTTTGGTGACCCACTGGTGTGCGGCAACGCCCTCCCCGTGATCGCTCGTGAATACCACCAGCGTGTTGTCGAGCCAACCGCCGGCCGCGAGGCTTTCGAGCACGATCCCGACAGCGCGGTCAACCTGTTCGGTCATGTGATAGTAGGCATGCAGATAACTTCGCCAGTGGCCCGTTGACCAGTCGGCGGTAGTGCGCAGTTCGCTTCCGTAGCCCGACTGCCGGCGGCGCTCGGCAACAAGCTCCGGTTCGTTGGGGTCGACAGCAAAGTTCGGTGGCAGCGGCGGGAACTGCGCCACATTCGGGTACGGCGCATCGCGGTAGCTGCCAACCCAGTTGCAGATATCGTGCGGGTTGTGCAATGACACCCCGTACAGCCACGGCTTGGGTTGCTTGCTGACATCGCACCGCAAGTGGAACATGGCGTCGGTGGCGTACAGAAAGTCGGTGTAATCGCCCAACCCTTCCTTCTTGACGCCCTGCGGCTTGGGGATATTCGTGAAGCCGCGGACACCATCAGGGGTGTCAACGTAACTCGAGGGTAGATGCCACTTACCCGACCACGTGGTCTCGTAGCCTGCAGCACGAAAGACTTCACCCATAGTGGGAATCTCATCGCGCAGGGGCCGGTCGTTGTATTCAGCACCATGCTCGTGCGGCATGCGGCCAGTCACCAGACTCCCTCGGGCAGGGGTGCATATCGGTGATGTGCAGTATGAACGGGTGAACCGTACGCCGCGCGCAGCAAGCCGGTCGATATTGGGTGTACTCACCCAACGGTTGCCCGCACAGCTCATGGCGCTGATTGTCTGCTGATCGGTGAACAGGAACAGGATGTTGGGCCGCGCGTCCTTGGCGCGCAGTGCCGCCGACTCGCGCCGCATGCGCTCATCGAGTGCAGCCTGCCGCTTCTGCTCCTCTGGCGTCATCTCCGACCACGGCCTGGCCGGTGCGTTTCGCGGCACCATGCTCGCGCCCATCATGGCTGCCGCTCCCACCTTCAGAAATCCCCTGCGTTGCACGTGTGCCTCCGGCCGTTGTTGCGGTAGGTGTCCCTTGTGTTCGAAAGATAGGTTGGTGTGCAGCGATCTGTCGCGCCCGCGTGTGGCGGGATGGCAGGGGGGGAGCAGCCTTGGGGACGTTGCCACCCCACCTCACACGCGAGCGGACAGCTTCATCGTGTCTGTGCGCGCCGACTAGTGCATTGAACGGTACCCAATCGTCGTTGTCCACGCGGCGCCGCCCGATACCGGTACGGCGGAAACTCTGCACAGCAGCAGACGGTCGGCCGTCGTTTCCGGCATCGAGAACGCACTGACGCGGCCTGCCGTGCTGCAGTCAAGCGTGCCCCGCGCAATCTCCTGGCCCTGTACGGTGCACACCACAATCGACACCGCCGATGGCACACGCGTCTCCACCGCAAGAGTTCCGCTCCGCGCAGTCACGCGGCACACCTGCTGGTTGACTCCCACTGACCGGTCCACGACGCGGTCGCCATGCACCGCGGTCATGGCTCCCGAGGTGAACGTAGTGATGCTGTGCGCGGGAACCGTGCGGCTGCTTCCGGCCGACTGTTGCCCAAGGCTCTGCATCACGTGTGAGGCGCTCGTGGACTGATAGGCGCTGAATTGCGCCGGGAGTCCGCTGCCGGCAAGCGACACGCTCTTGGATGATGACGAGGGGTTCACCACTACCACCACGACCGTGTTGTCCGGGTTGATGAATGCAACTTCCATGAGCTGCGCATCGCTCCCGGAACTCTCCACCCGTTGGGCGCCCAGCCGCACGAACCGTCCGAAGTGTGCCAGCTGGTAGTACTTGCCCGTGTAGGTACCGTTGAGTATGAGTGCGTTGAGGTCATCGTCACGGGCAAGGATCCACCAGACCCACGCGCGTGCGTTGCCGTACCTGAACGAGTTTGCTATCGTGGCCGCGATGCGCACAGCG
>CAZJJT010000488.1:0-3970 GCA_964546395.1 uncultured Fibrobacterota bacterium | reverse complement strand
CCCCAAGTGTCTAATAATAAATAGTGCAGTACTGATTACGGGAATCAGCAATCTGGATCGGAGGAGTAGCAACACAACTGTATTATCTGCAGGATGAGCAGATAACATATTGAGATGCGATAAGATACGTACTTCTATTGGAGAATAATGACTGTGGTACTGCTTCGCGCACCACAAGAGGCGACACACGATTGGGTCGACTGCCCACAGGCAGGACCGAACGCTCGTCCGTCCAGCCTCCACCGGACCGTCTGTCGCGCGCGGGACAGGCCAGATGGGCCGAGGCGGCAGGGCATGGGCGCTACGTTGTTCGACCCCTCGGGCAGCAAGCCGATGCCCCGGTAGGGCGACTGCGGTGCAAGATGGAAGTCCCCCCGAGCGGAGTCGGCGAACAGAAGGGGTTCGTTGACACCCACTGTGTTGTTCCGCTCGTCGATGTTCGGGCCGGCCCCACAGCAGTAGGAGAGCACCTGGTTGGTGCCGTCGAGCCGGTTGCCGACAATCACTATCTGGTTCAGGTCGTTGTTGATGCGGAAGAAGCAGACTTCACCCACGTCACTGAAAAAGTTGTCACGGAACTCGATCGTACTGTTGTCGATGGTGAAGTCGCGGTGGTCGCAGAACACACCGTACGAACCGACACCGGATACGTAGTTGCTGTCGATCAGGATATCGCCTGAGCCCATCACAATGAACCCCATGGCGGGAGCGTTCATGACAATGTTGTGGTGGAAGTGCCCGACGGTGTTGTCACCTATCTGGAACCCGTTGGTCTGGTACTCCACTCCCTCGAGACCCCCAACATAGAACACATTGTTGTGTACGTCGACACCCTCCACCGCGTTGGCGATCTGGAAACAGTCCCAGCCCGTATACGCCACCAGGTTGTTGTACACGTGGACGCCGCGAAACTCCATGCCGGGGCTCTTGGTCTCTCCCAGGTACATGCCTTCGCCGCCCGTATGGTGAATGTAGGTATCGTGGATCACCAGGTTGCGGAACACCGGGCAGGGCACCGGTGGGCTCCCGCTGTAGTCTTTCTTCGCCATGATGCCGGCGAAGCCGGTACTGCAGATCTCTACGTGGTGGATTTCGCAGTCGGTGCTCAGGTTGCCTATGCTGAGACCCATGCCCGATGCGGTCCCGTCGACCTTGATCCCGTAACGGCAGCCGGGCTCACCCTCGCCACTCACGATGAAGTAGCTGCAACTGTCGAATGACAGCCCGTAGTAGAACGTGTCGCCGATCATCACCTGGCCGCCGTGGTTGGTGAACACGATGGGCTTATCAGGGGCCCCGTGGAACCTGTGGAACGCCAATGCCAGACGCCTGCCCGCTTCGATAAGGAAGGTATCGCCCGGTGCGTAGGTGTAGTTGTCGCCGCGTTCGTAGTTGTGCGATAGATCAACGCTGATGGTGGCTGCCGGGCACAGCGCAGCAGTCAGCAGTACCAGCACCGACGCTCTGCGCATCGCTTCCCCCCTGTTTCGAGGGTACTGCACGGCTCACCTGCTGCCACCCCAGACGGCACAGTCGCACCGAGTACCCGTTGACTGGATCGTCGATACGGGAGATATACTCGCTGCCGTCACTACCGACCACGATCTCGGGAGCGATGATCGGCAGGTGGCACACGAAGTGCGGGCTCTCCTCGGTCGCACACCCAGAGCCGAAGTCCAGCGGATCATCGCTCACAAACACGTAGCAGCCATGGCGCGGTCCGTGTGTGCGGAACAGGTAGTAGCGGCCCTGCCGCTCAACGACGAATGGCGACTCGGGCTGGAAGCGTCGCTTGCCGGCGGTGTTGTCCTCCACGATCCGCCAGTCGGACCAGTGGACAAGGTCGATGGAGGTGCGCGCGTAGATGGCGGCACGAGTGCGGTCCTGGTCATGGTGGCCCGCGTAGTAGATGTACCAGGTGTCGCCGAACCGCGCCACGCACTGGTCGCGCACCGCACCGGGACCGACGAACACACGACTGAGGCCATGGGAGCCACGATGGCGTTCCCACCCGATCCCGTCCGGTGACACCATCAGGCACGTCTGCTTCTCCTGAAGGCTGTAGTCGTCGGTTGGGTTGCCGTCGCGGTCGGTGCCGGTGTCGTATCCCCCGTAGAACATGTAGTACCGGCCGTCATGCTGCACCACAAACGGTGACTGCAGGAACTCCTCGCCATGCCAGTCCACGACCGATTCGCCGACACTCCGCTCTGCGCGGATCAGTCGTCCGGTCCTGCGCCAGTTCGGCCGGGCAATCTCGTCGGACTCCCAGTTCACCAGCAGTCGGCCGACAGGGGTTCGGCGCACGCAGGCCCACAACTGCCACGTGCCGTCGGCTGCCCGGTACACGCAGTGGTCGCAGGGCTCGTTTCTCCCCCGCGGGCTGTCGGATCCGTAGTTGGTTGACAGGACTGGGAGTTCGGGAAGGTCCGGCTTCGGGGCGATAGTCCACCATTCGCCCACAAGAGATGGTTTCAGCATACGGGCAAAAATACACGATATACGGGACAAACCGTCAACAAGTGCAACATTGACGCATGAGTACCGGGCTCCGTTTGGGGTACCATACTGGGAGTTGCTGCCACAAAGGGGGGGATCCATGCCATCTGCGCGAGCTGCCGCTGTTCCGGTGACTGTCCTGACACTGTCTGCATGCCTCTGCGCGCCGTCGGCCCAGGTGACCGTGTCGGTCGACAGGTCCGTCGAGTACCAGACGATCGAGGGATTCGGGGCCACAATCAGCGGCCAGTACGGATTGCGGCCGTGGAGCGAGAAGCAGGGATCGTTCTGGGTACAGGTGAACCTGGACTCGGTGCACTTCTACGACAGCGCCATAGCGGGCCTGGGGTTGACCGCCATACGCACGGCTATCGACGAGCAGTACAACCCGCAGCCGGGGCAGTACGCGGTCACCGACGGGATGCGCAAGAACATCTTCGATATCCGCAAACTCCATGAAGCGGCCGAGCGGAACAACGAACCATACCCGAAGCTGATCGGGTCGCTCTGGAGTCCGCCGGGGCGCATGAAGGTAAACGGGGAAGCCGCGTGTGCCGGGTACACGAGCACCCAGTGCCGGTTGCTGGCGGGCTACGAAGACAGCGTGGGGGTGCTTATGGCACGGTACGCGCAGTCCTACGCCGACTCCGGGGTGCCGTTCTACGCACTCAGTTTCCAGAATGAGCCGGCGTTCCTCGAGCCGTACAACTCCTGCGTATACAGCCCGGGTGCATTCCTGAACACCGCCGCCGCCGTCGGTGCCCGCCTGTCGGAGGCCGGCATGCCGCAGGTCCTGTTCGGCGCCGAACACATGTCGCACTCGTTCAACATGTTCGAGTATCCGATTCGGCAGACCCCCGATGTGCTGGCGTACTACAGGGCCTGGGCCGTCCACGGCTACTCCGACGGCATACAGTCGGACACGGGCTCGTTTTCCGGGGTCTCGATCACCGACAAACCGCTCTGGATGACCGAGACGTCGGGGGACGCCTACGGCACGAGTTTCACCGACTGGAACGGGGCGCTTGCCACGGCGCGGATGATCCTCAGCTACCTTCGTGACGGGCGGCTGACCCTGTGGACATGGTGGACATTTCAGAGCGCCGACAGCACCAGCTACACCATGAACATTCATGCGGGCGGGCGGCCCACACTCAAGTGGTGCGCCTCACGACACTTCTTCCGTTTCGTGCGTCCGGGTGCGCGGCAGATCGCGAGTACCTCGAGCAGCAGCGGCGTGCGAGTCGTTGCGTTCTGGCAGCAGCAGCACCAGTGCCTGTCGATCGTGGTTCTCAACACGACCGCCGGCGCCCTCACGCTCAGCCCGGTTGCGGTGAGCGGGCTTGCCGCTCCCTCGCAGTATGAGGTGATCACCAGCACGGCCGCTGCGCAGAATGTGGCGAGCACCGTGGGGGGCAGCGAGAATGTGACACTTCCCCCACACAGCATCGTCACACTGGTGTCGGGCACG
>CAZJJT010000487.1:0-3973 GCA_964546395.1 uncultured Fibrobacterota bacterium | reverse complement strand
CGCCAGTACGAGGCGCTCACCGGCCATGAGTGTGTCCAGCGCGAGTACTACCTGGCCACCTTTGCGTACTACCATCGGCCGCACCGCGATGACCCCACCCGTGCTCGTTACAATCGCGTCAGCGTCCAGCGGCCCGAACGCACCCACACCTGCTCCGCGCAGCCGCAGTTCCGAACTGCTCACCAGCGCCGAGCGGAACCCCGCTACCCGCGTGTGACCGGTGACCCACCCGCTGTCGAGAGGGGGATCGCCCGCCAGCACGTATGCAGCCAGGCCCGGGAGCCACACCGAATCGTAGTCGAGACGAAGCTCGACGTTGTCGGCGTTGCCAAGCCCGATCCGGCCGTGCGCGCGCACGCCGGACAGTGCGTTTAGTGAGTCGACCACCAGGGAGTCCGCGTAGAGTCGCCCCGTGCCCCGCAGGGGGAATGGCTCACCGGAAGCGATCAGCGCGGGCGCCGAGAGCGACCAGAGAACATGGCGCGGCGGGCCGCCGGCACCGGTCGCGAGTACGTCCACGACACCGCTCAGTCGCTGCGTGGACACACGGAGCGTGGCACTGCTCTGCCAGGTCTGTGGGTTCCCCGTCGCCCGCACGTCCAGCGCGTACTCCCCGCCCGGTGCGGCGGAATCCACGACGGGCACGAACCGTTCGAGGAATGCCCGGACTGCCGGTGTCCGCGCGCGTGCCGCAATGTCGAAGGAAGGCTGCGCGGTGAACGGCCGTTCCACCCGCCCCTCGATGCGTACTGCGGCCGCGGTCGAAGCGACCGTGGTAAGCGACAGGGACTGCTGCGTGCCGCTGCAGTGTATGGACTGGCTTCCCAGCGCGACATCCAGCACCTTCGGCGTCCGGAGATCAACGGTGAGGTCGATGTGCGGCTCACCGGCGCCCGAGGAAGCTGTGCCGCTCAACGAGATCCGCCCGCGCCACCAGGGAACAGTCGGGAGTGAGTCGAGCCGGGCCTCAAGGGCGAGGTCGAATGATGGCATGGAGTCGGCCAGCGAGGCCGTGCCACTGAGGCTGAGCGAGGCGGCCATGGTGCGGGCCGAGAACGAGTCCACCGTGAACACCCGCCCGTCCACCCTTCCACGGGCCCGCAGTTCCGACAACGGCTTGCCGAGCAACGAGATGCCTCCGCCGCGCATGGCGAGGGAGGTGGTTGTGTCGCCCGGGCCGCGGCACAGCACCAGCTGCAGCCATCCCTGGCCGAACAAGTTGGCCGAGAGTACCGGGGGCAGTGAGGGCAGCGTGCGTTCGACGTCGAACCCCTCCACTGCCAGCGACACTGCACTCGAATCGTGCCCCAACATGTCCCAGTGCCCTGACCCGGTCACTCGCATGCCGTTATACTCGCCGCCCAGCGAATCGAGTACCCATTGCGTCCCGTCCATCGACACGCCGACCATCAGGTTCTTCACGGGTGCGGGCAGTGTGCGGATCTTCGCCACTCCATCGCGTATCCGTATCCACCCCGACGACTCGAACGAACTGAGCCCCCCGCTGCCGAACCGCAGCTCGCAGAGCCCGTCAGCGCGGCCCGAAGTCACCGTGCCGAACGCAAACTTCAGCGGGAAGCTCACGCGTGCATCATGCAGCCGCATTGACAGACGACTGGGTTCGTCACCCCGCGCTGCCAGACCGCTCAGCGAGAGGTTGCGACGAAGCGAGGCCAGCCGCCCGTGGAGTTCGAACGCGACCCCTTCGTCTTCCTCGCTCACCTGCCCGTACAGGTGTTCACCGATCACAATGCGTTCGCCCGAGGCGCTGAGCAGGTCCACTGCACCGCGCACCACTCGGAGACGGTCGATCGGCAGGTGCAGGTCACCGGGCGAAGCGACCGGGGCCTGACTGGCTTGCGGGGCGGGAGCAGCGTGGGCGTCAAGACGGATCGTGAGACGCGGCTCGAGCAACGCCACGCTGCTGATGCTTCGGGCGATATCGCCACGGGTGAGCAGGAGGCGGCGCAGCGAGAACCCGACTTTGATATCCTGAATGTCGACGTCGAGGTGGTTGAGCGGTAGCGTGGCCCGCACGCCCTCAAGGTACACTGAGAGGAATCCGAACCGCACTCGCGCAATGTCCACCGAGCCGCCCACGAGGGGCCGCACATGTTCGACCACTGCCGCAGTGAGGCCCAGACGCTCCTCGAGGTACCGCGTGGCCAGGGGGAACCCGACGGCGGCCAGCAGCACGAGCGCCGCCAGGAACAGCACCCATCTACGCGGCTTCATCAGGCGCGTCCGTGTCGCCTGTCGCTGCGGGGGCGGGGGCCGGTGCTTTCGACTTCTTCCTGCCGCCCGTACCAACCTTCACAAATGAGAGACCGTCGTCCTTGCGCTCGATCTTGATCCGGTCGCCATCCTGGAACTTCTCGTGGAGGAACTGCTCCGCCAGCTCGTCCTCGATATACCGCTGGACGGTCCGACGCAACGGCCGGGCCCCCAGCACGGGGTCGAAGCCCTTCTCGATCAGGAACTCCTTGGCGTTGGCCGCGGGCTCTATCACAATCGCGCGGTCCTTGAGCCGCTTCTGGATCTCGTCGAGTTGGATATCGACAATCTGGGCGATCTCGACCTTGGACAGCGGACGGAACACGATAGTCTCGTCCACGCGGTTGAGGAACTCAGGGTTGAATATCCGCTTCAGCTCATCCATCACCTTCGTCCGCATCGACTCGTACGATGATACGTCGGTGCTCTTGGCGAAGCCGACGCGGCTGGTCGCGCGGACGTCCCGCGTGCCCGCGTTGGAGGTCATGATGATGATCGTGTTCTTGAAATTGACCCGGCGGCCGTACGAATCGGTCAGAATGCCGTCATCGAGTATCTGCAGCAGCAGGTTGAAAACGTCGGGGTGCGCCTTCTCGATCTCGTCGAACAGCACCACCGAGTATGGCTTCTTGCGTATCTTCTCGCTGAGCTGTCCACCCTCGTCGTAGCCCACGTATCCCGGAGGGGCACCGACCAGGCGCGACACCGCGAACTTCTCCATGTACTCCGACATATCGATACGCACCAGCGCATCCTCGGTATCGAACAGCGCCTGGGTAAGAGTCTTCGCCAACTCGGTCTTGCCCACGCCCGTCGGGCCGAGGAAGATGAACGAGCCGATCGGCCGGCGCGGGTTGTGCAGCCCGGCACGGGAACGACGGATGGCGCGTGACACCGCGCCCAACGCTTCGTCCTGGCCGATGACGCGTTTGCGCAGCTCATCCTCGAGCTTCAGCAGCTTCTTCGACTCCTCTTCCTCGATGCGCGACAGGGGGATGCCGGTCATGTTGGCGATGACCTCGATCACCGTTTCTTCATCGACCTCAAGCCGACGATCGGTCTTGGACTTGCGCCACAGTGCCTTCTGCTCGAGCAGGGCCTCCTGCAGCTTCTCCTGGCGGTCGCGCAGCTTGGCCGCCTTCTCAAACTCCTGCTGCTCCACCGCCTGCTCTTTCTCGCGCACGACATCCTCCACCTGCGCTTCCATGTCGCGGATCTCGGTGGGGATCTCCATGCTGGCCAGGCGCTTGCGGGCCCCGGCTTCGTCGATCACGTCGATGGCCTTGTCGGGGAGATAGCGGTCGGATACGTACCGGTCCGAGAGACGTACCGAGCTCTCGATGGCCGGGTCGGTGTAGTGCACCTTGTGGTGTTCTTCGTAGCTGTGCCGCAGGCCGTTGAGGATCGCGATGGTCTCCTCCACGTTGGGTGGGTCCACCATGATGGTCTGGAACCGCCGTGCCAGCGCTCCATCCTTCTCGATATACTTGCGGTACTCGTCGTAGGTGGTCGCGCCGATACACTGCACCTCACCGCGCGACAATGCAGGCTTGAAGATGTTGGACGCGTCGAGGCTGCCCTCCGAACCGCCGGCACCCACGATCGTGTGGAGCTCATCGATGAAGATGATAACGTTGTCGTTCTTCTGCAGTTCGACCATGAGCGCTTTCAGACGCTCCTCGAACTGGCCGCGGTACTT
>CAZJJT010000486.1:0-4005 GCA_964546395.1 uncultured Fibrobacterota bacterium | reverse complement strand
CCGGTCCGACCTCCTGGCTAACGCGACCCGCAGGCACAGCAACCGGCTTCGCCGAAGAGTCGCGAACCGACCTGTACTACCGAGCCATCGCCAACCTGGATGTGACGGGCTCGGGGTGCAGACAGTATGCGGCTGCATTCCCGTTCAAAGCTGACACTGCCGCCGCTCCATCGGCCATGATTATCGGGCAGGAGACTGCAGGCGCTCACTTCGTGGTCTGGTACGGGACAGCGGTGCTGTGCGACACCGCCAAGAATGCTGTGGACGAGTGGCAGTATGTCGGCAACCAGTTCTACCCGTCACTCAACGCATTCTGTGACTCAACTGCGCTGGTGACCCGGCTGCGGAGCGGAATGATCAATGATGGCGCGTACGGCGACACGTTGCACGGGCTTTTCACAACCCAGGTGTTCAAGGCCACGTATGATACCGTCGCAGTGGCCCAGTCGGTCGTGCCACGATTCGCTCAACACCCGTCACGGCGTCTCCCGGCAACCGGCGCGGTGTTTGATCTGCGTGGCAGGAGTGTGAGGGTCACCAAGGCACAAGTTGCCAGCACGATCCGCTTCCTCGACCAGGAACAGGGCACGGCAGCCCTTCTGGTTGTGTCCCCGGCCAGGTAGCCGTCACAGAGGATCCCAGAACCACTGTGCTCGCGCGAAGAGCGTAGATGGCGCCCGGCCGTCTCCCAGTGGGATACGGTATTTCCCCAAATTCATTGCACCAGCCGTCGGAGTGCGCTAGATTGCGGAAGGCACGAGGAGAGGGGGAACTGCTGTGCCCGACGTCTTCCAGTACACCGACTACCACGCCTACCTGCGCGACTACCACGCAGAACGCAAGGCACTGAACCCTTCGTACTCCTTCGAGATCCTGGCACGCAAGGCTGGGTTCAGGACACGCGGGTTCCTGCACAACGTTGCCGTAGGGCGCAAGAACCTCTCCGCGGACAGCGCCACCAGGGTTGCCCAGGCGGTGACAGACTCCCCCAGAGCAGCCCTGTTCTTTGAGTTGCTCGTGTCTTTCGGGAACGCACGCAGTGCGCGTACCCGAGAGTCTCTCTTCCTGCAGCTGAGCGCGTTCAAGAGCGGCAAGACGGGCGCAGCGCGGATCCGCGAATTGCATCGCGACCAGTTCGAGTTCTACGCCACGTGGTACCATGCGGCCGTGCGGTCGCTCATCGACATGTACCCGTTCACCCATGACTACAAGTGGCTCGCTGCGTCGCTCAGGCCAACCATCACTGCTCGCCAGGCCGAGCAGTCGGTGGAGCTGTTGGAGCGACTTGGGCTGATTGTCCGCGACGCCCGGAGCCGCTGCCACGCGACCG
The DNA here is from genome assembly GCA_964546395.1 of uncultured Fibrobacterota bacterium. Classification (GTDB taxonomy): domain Bacteria; phylum Fibrobacterota; class Chitinivibrionia; order Chitinivibrionales; family CAZJJT01; genus CAZJJT01. The sequence continues at coordinate 2,675 of CAZJJT010000486.1, read as the reverse complement.
ACAGAAGCGTACGCCCTGCCCCGACCATCGAGGCACTCGCAATGCGGCGGTTGCACCGCGAGCAGGGCAGGCTGGCACTTGAGTCACTGGACGGGGTTGCGGTCGAGAAGCGCAACGTTACGGGACTCACGCTCGGGATCTCCCAAGCGACCTACGAATCCATCTGTCGCGAGACAAGGGACTTTCAGGAGCGGCTGTTGGCGCTTGCGGAGCAGGACAAGGGGGCAGACCGAGTCTATCAGTACAACTTCCAGATATTCCCCCTGTCGGACACCAGAGGAAAGGGACCCCGACCATGATTACCAGGACTCGCCCGACCGCCTGCCTGTTTGCTCTGATGGCAATGCTCTTGATTGTGCGGTGCAGTGACACGGACACCGGCGCCGGTAACGGGTCGCAGACCACAAACGGCGCAATGGGCGTCGTATACCTCCCGGACGGCGTGACCCCCGCGCCACTGACGACCGTGCACCTGCTGCCCAACGACCTCATCCCCGCCCTGGGCACCACAACACCGGGCGTACTTGCCACGATCACCAACGAATCCGGGGAGTATTCGTTTGCGCCGACGCAGGCCGGGCTCTACAATATCGAAGCGGCGCGCGACACCCTTGGGGGGTTCCTTGACTCCGTGTCGATCGACCCAGACAGCGCACACTTCCCGGACATCGTGCTCCAACCCAGCGGCCAGATCAAGGGAGTGACCCACCTGGTGGGCCAGTCGGACACCAACCAGGTGCGCGTTACGCTCTACATGCCGGGGACTCAGCATATCACCTTCCCTGCGATTGGCGGAGCCTTCTCGTTTGCGCAGATGGCACCAGGCTCGTACCAGCTCGTCATTGTCCCCACACTCAGTGACTACTTCGTCAAGGTGCTCGACCTGAGCCTGTCTGCAGGCCAAATGCTCGACCTTGACACTATCTACCTGTACAGCGTTGGCATGCCCGGACTCCCAACGGTCGTCGCACGTAGCGATACCAGTGCCGGCCCCGGTGACACGGTCCGACTTGCCGCAACAGCAGGTGACTCGCTGGGCGAGATCGTGGAAGCCGCGTGGGACATGGGCAACACCGGGACGTTCACACCGGGTCCTCTAGACACGACTGTCATTGTGCCTGACCTTCCCGGTACCGAGTTCATGTGCATCGTGAGAGTCACCGACAATGACCGTAACCGCGCGTATGACACAGTCAGTATCTGCATCCCCTCATCTCCCCCCGGCCCATTGATCCCTCCCGGGGAGAACGCCGATCTCTGGGTGCCGGCAAGTGCCGCAGGCCTCTTCAGCCAAGTCGACACCCTGTGGCTGGGAGCGACCGTCATCCGTGACGCGTCACAGCGACTCACGGTCACTTTGGCAGGGAACGAGGCAGGGATTGAGGGCGGACTGTACATCTTGGTCCCCCGCCTCCCAGACACCGCCTTCTTCATCTTCACCAACCACATGGGGACGCACTGGACGAAGGACCTCACCCAGCTCTCTATCGGCACCCACCTCACCGATACGCTCTTCCGCGATGGGGACACGCTGTGCTTCCTCTACGCGTACCCTGTTGACTCCAGCAGGCAGAGCGGCTTCAACCGGATCGACAGCCTTGCACCCCACATGCGGTTCTCTGGACCGAACCGACGCCAAGGGGACGGCCCTGGGGAGGGCGCTCCCGTCGGGGGCTGGGACGAGTACGACCGCTACACAAGCGACGAGGTCTGGGGCGACACGCTGCCTGGCCAGCCGTACGCCAACGGCCGTAGGTGGTTTGTGGCAGGCTGGCTGCAGGAGAATGTGGGTGCGTGCGGTCGAGCCCGTACCGACACCGTGGCACTTGGGGTTGAGGACCTTACGCCTGGAGACGCTGACTTCGACGATGTGGTCTTCTACCTGACCGGTGTAAGACTGGGAGGGGCGGAGTAGAACCACGGGCAGCATTGCCATACGGGATACCGGCCAACCGCACAGGGCGTTCGGCGCACGGCTCCGCGCGTGCGCTCGCCCCGGGGCCACCGCCTTGGTGGATGTGCCCCCCCACTGCGTTGGTCTGTCTGGACCGGACTGTGACCCATGCTACTCCCAGGAGGAAGTGATCCGTGCAATACTCTCGAACCAGTGACGAAGCGCGCCAACCGGGACGTTGTCCCCGACCGCGAGCCTGCAGAGCGCAAGCCCCTCGAGAACAAGAAGCTGGTCCCTCTGCTTGAGTACATCGGCTCTCTCGGCCAAGGGTATGCCATAGCCGTCCAGAAATGCCTGCTTGTTTTCGGGACCAGAGATCTTGACCATCTCCTGTGCGAGCCCGATGCCGGACATCGCTAGTCCCCAGTCCATCACGACCACTCCCTCTCCTCCAAGGCAAAGGTTCTCAGTTCTGTTGTCATAGTCAACAAGGACTGGGACGGTGCTCGATCGCTCTGCAGCGTCCACGTGGGCAGCGATCTTCGCGAAGTGGCCCTCGTCAAGAACCCCTTCTGCCAGGAACCGAGTGCGGATACGGTCCCCGTCGCCGTCGAGCTCCAACCGGACGGCGCAAAGCGATGCATACTCGGTGAGGCATTCGGCCCATGAGGCATGTTTCCCCCCTGTATCGCAGTACGTCATCTGCCACGAATGGGCCGAAGCCGGTCAGCCGGATGCTGTTCACCTTCCGGATGCTTGCCCCAAGCGCTCGGCAGACCTG
>CAZJJT010000485.1:3155-4007 GCA_964546395.1 uncultured Fibrobacterota bacterium | reverse complement strand
GCCCCGACTCGCCGTCCGTGCCGGCAGCGCCGGGACCGTCCTGTACGTTGACGGGCGGGCAGCCGGAACGCTTGAGGTTGTCGACGTACGGGGGGCAGTAGTGTTCCGGGCAGTTCTTGGGGGGGTATCCATCGTGGAATTGCCCCTGCACGCGTGTGGTGCCGGTCACTATGTTGCGCGGCTGCGCGCCGGTTCACTCGAAACAACCCGCCCTGTTGTGGTTGCCCGTTGAACGTGAACACGCCCCCGGCTCCGTGCAGAGCCGGGGGCGTGTCGGTCACACGAGCGACAGTGTCTACGCACTACCTCTGCAGTGACAACCGCTCCACGCGCACCGTCTTGCCGTACGTGTCAAGCATGCGCACGTAGTAGCTGCCGCGCGCGAGCCGCAGTGAAGAGACCACCGAAGCGGCATCGTGGGCCTGCACCGTTCCCACCAGGCGCCCGTCAAGCGTGAACACCACCGCCAACACAGCGTCCGGCCGGAACTCCGCTGCGCTGCGCCTGGCCTGTGTCATCCACTCGACCGACGTGATGTCTTCACCGCTGAACAGCGTGGTCACACTGGAGCCGGCAATGCTGATTCCTGAGCTGCCAACCTGGCCGCGATGCGCCACACGGTCGGAGCCCGCCGACTCGTATTTCTGCCACTGCGTGGGCAGACCGGAACCGGTGATGTCCACCGTGGTGCCCCCACCGTTGGTGTTGACCAGCACAACCGCGTACGTAGCGTCGGGGTTGCGGTAGGCCGTGACCCACAAACCGGTCTGACTCGAAGTGCTCTGTTTGCACACCGCGCCCGGCCGCACGAAGTGCGAAACCTGGCGGAACCGCCAGTACCACCGCCCGCCA
>CAZJJT010000485.1:834-3145 GCA_964546395.1 uncultured Fibrobacterota bacterium | reverse complement strand
TGCTTGGTGGCGTAGAAACAGTCCTTGGGGGTGCTGGTGCCGCTCTGCAGGACGTTGTCGCCGTAGGCCCACCAGGTCCAGGCCGAGACCTGGCCGCTGTTGAATGCCGTGTGGAGGTTTTTTGCCGTGGTCAAGTAGTCCGAGTTGCAGGTTGTCTCTGTCATCCACAGCTTCTTGCCCTTGTTGTTGCACGAGTTGAACAGGTTCTGCCAGTCATTCGCTGTCCCGTAGTCGGGATTCACACCGTCACTGTACCCGTGCACCGCGAACGCGTGCAGGTTGCTGTTGTCGAGCAGGCCGGAATAGGGTCCGAGTCCCGCCCAGAACATGTGCTCGGCCGCGAATACCTTCGGGCTTACCCCGCGTTGAGAGAGCAACGGCGCCGTGCGGGTCATGATATCGCTCAGTTCACTGCTGCCCCAGATCGACGAGTTGTAGGGCTCGGTGAACTGCGGCTCGTTTGCGTAGCTCAGCCCGTACAGCTCCACTCCCACCGAGTCCTTCCACATCTTGACGAAGTCGGCGATGAACGTCGCGTACTTGTCACGGAAGGCCGGGTCGAGCACTCCGCCATTGGCGCACTCACGCGTGTATTTCATGAAACACGGGGGGCTCCAGACAGTCCCGATGAACCGCGTGCAACCGCGCGCGATGAGCTCCTTGGCATGCGCCCAGTTGTTGCGCGTGCTGCCCATCCCGAACACCGAACCCGCCGGGTTGTAGGGAGCACCGTCGGAAGGCAGGAACGTGGGAGGGATTTCGAACCGCGCCATCGACCCACCCATTTCGAGCGCGAAGTTGTCCCACTGCACGTTGAAGGGCTCCTGGATATAGAACGGGCCCTGCTTGACGTACACCGTGTTGAACAGCATGAACGCGCCGATACCTTCCATGGTCTGGCGGTCGGTGTTCGTAACGTTGATTGTGGCACCCTGGATCGCGCCGATACCTGTCAACGCGCACAGCACAACCCCTGCAGCTATTCTCCTGCGCATACCTCTGCCTCCCCTGGTTCTGCCCTGGTTGGGGCGATTGGTGGTGCAGCTCAAAGAGCGTCTCCCCACGCTCAATCCGCACGCGACTCCCCCCGAATCGGTGCGGAGATCCCTACTTCTCACATAATATACCGGCAAACAAGGCCCTCCGCATGGCCATGTCGGCTCCGAGTACTGTCCCTATTGGGCTATCCGGTGCACGTTGTGCTACTGCCTGCGGAATGCCCGGAACGTGCCGCGCAGGACACCCAGGCCCTGGCGATAACCGGGCAGCTGGTTGAACAACTCCGACATGCCTTCACGGATGGGCAACTGGATGCGGCCGAGGAGGCGGAAGATGACCAGGACCACGCTCAGGCGTACCAGACCACTGAGCAGGAAGATGGACTGGAGTTGGTACTCAAGCCATGCCGGGAGGCGGGGGACAAGCCACCCCCCGAGCAGGCCGAAGAGAAACACCGACACCGCCGTTGCCATGACCGAGTAGCTGAATGCTCTCTCGGGACGGTCCTGGCCCGCGGCGGCAAGCATGAAGTTGAAACTGCTGAGGTTGTAGCCGGCCCACGCGAAGCCGGAGAAGAAGTTGAACGCCCAGACCATGTATACCGTATCAAAGACCAGGTAGGGCAGCGGCACCATCGCCACCAGCAGTGCTGCCGCAAGCATGATGCGACGGTTGCCCATCGTGTCGGCCAGCTTGCCCCACATGGGCAGCGACACGATGCTGCCGGACACCGTGGCACACGCCGAAATACTGAGGGAGAAGTAGTCGAAGTGCAGGTCACGAAGGAACCATACGTTGAAGAACGGTCCGGCAAGTGCGGCACCGCCGTTGAGCAGGGCCGAGGCGGTGATGAAGACCACGAACTCCCGCGAGAGCTTCAGGGGACCCTGGCCGCTGCTCGCTTTGGCGCGCGACGGCTCGTACTGTTTCGTGAGAGTCCAGGCGGAGGCGAGTCTCAACACGCCGGCCAGCGCGAAGATCGTCGTGAAGAACGCCCATGGGGCGTTGTCGGTCGTGTACGTGCGTGCCAGGAACCCGGCGGCGAGCGACACCGAGAGGCTCACCGCCGAGAATATCCGCCCGCGCCACGCGAACAGCCGTCCGCGGATCTCGGGCGCGACCAGGTCTCCCATCCACGACATCCACAGGTTCGATACCGCATTGCCCGAGCTGCCGTACAACACGAATGCAGCCAGGAACGCGACCGTGGCGACGGGTGGGGCCAGGTAGCCGCAGGCACCCGTGAGCATGATGAACAGCGCCTGCAGCACCACGCCCCGTACCACGTAGCGCCGTCTGCCGTGCTGCGGGT
>CAZJJT010000485.1:0-824 GCA_964546395.1 uncultured Fibrobacterota bacterium | reverse complement strand
AACTGCAGGGTTGACCCGAGGAGGAGCGGCATGCTGCCGAGCAGCGCGATGGCAATGGTGGGCGCACCGAGACGAAGGGCTGCGGCGACCGCGAAGGTCTCGACGAGCGCAACCATGCCCGTGCCGAGGATCCCGTCCCACAGGCTCCACCGCATCGCCGAGCGTTGCTGCGGGGTAAGTGTCGACCCGGCCGGGATGAATGCTGTTCGTGGCAGAGAAGGCATGGCAGGTTCGTACGTCAGGGCCCGAATCTACACGATCCGCTCACCGTCCTGCGACCGACAGCTACGCCCTGAACGTGCGTTTCCTCAGGCGTATCGCCTTTGGTGTTACCTCAACGAGTTCGTCGTCGTTGATGAACGCGACGAACTCCTCGAGGCTGAACTCGACCGGGGGAGTGAGAAGGATGTTCTCATCGGAACCGGCGGCGCGCATGTTGCTCAGGCGTTTCTCCTTGCCGGGGTTCACCACGAGGTCGTTGTCGCGTGCGTGCTCACCGACAATCTGCCCCCGGTAGACCGCAACGCCCGGCGCGTAGAACATGCGGCCGCGTTCCTGAAGGTTGTACAGCGCATAGGCTACGGTCGTGCAGGGGTCCTTGGCAACCAGTACCCCGTTCTTGCGGTTGCGGATCTCACCCACCTTCGGCCCGTACCCGTCGAAGACGTAGTTCATGACCCCCATGCCCTTCGTGTCGGTCATGAACTTCCCGCGGTAGCCGAGCAGCCCGCGCGTAGGGATACGGTACACGAGCCGCACCATCCCTTCACTCTCGTGCATGTGCCGCATCTGCCCGCGCCGCTGTCCGAGTTCCTCGATGACGG
>CAZJJT010000484.1:0-4011 GCA_964546395.1 uncultured Fibrobacterota bacterium | reverse complement strand
CGCCCCCGCACACCCGCCCGCCGGGCGAGATACCACCACCCTGTTCACCAGGTCGAGCGAGTTGACAACGCCATTGCTGTTGGATTCCCCCCGCGTGCCGTCAACCGACACCGTGAGCGCTTCCACCACGGTCTCATCGTGCCCCTGCGCCGGGCAGTTGGCCCAGTAGATCTCGCGCTGCTTCGTCGACACGTTGACACGATAGACCGCGTTGGTGTGCTCCGACCACCAGATGTAGCCGTTGGAACTCCAGGTCGGTCTGCCCGCACGGTTGTTGTACGAGTCGCAGACCTTCTGGATCCCCGTACCGTCGTTGTTGGCGGTAAACACCGAGTTCTGGCCGTTGGCACTGGCGAAGAAGCAGATGCTGCGGCCATCGGGCGAAAACGACGGGCTGTAGTAACTGCCCGAGTTGGGCAGGCGGGTGCTGTTGACAAGGAGCGTCGATACACCCGACACGTTGTTCACAGCATGAATCGCCGTGCCGTGCTGGTTCCACACGTCCGAACCGTCATTGCTGATCACGAGGAGCGTGCCGGTGGTGTCGATACCGGTCTGTGCGTGTCCCGCAGCACACAGTGCAAGCATCGTGAGTGCTGCTGCAGTGTCCACATGGAAGCGTGTCATGGTTGTCCCCCCCGGCGCGGTTGTCGGTCTGCCGTAGCCAAGCCCACCAGGTAAGGTAGCGCGCTCGATACTATGGGACGGATAGTAGCCATTGACGTAATTGACATATATGTGCTATTATATAGTAATAGTCAGGAGACGGCGATGCGCCCGCCAACCATGCGTGTCAGGGCAGAGCAATTCATCGGTTCGTGCGCTCGGCAGGTTGCCGACCACGATGGTCGGCTGCCGACGATCCGGGAGCTTGCGGTACTGGCAGGCGTGTCACCGGGGACCATGCGAAAGGCCGTTGCCGCGTTCCGCGAGCAGGGCCTGCTGAGCGTTCGACCGGGCCGTGGGATCCGTCTCACCCAGCAGGAGCCGACGGCTTCCCCTGCGCCCCGTCCATCCCACCGTGAACCAGCCTGGCAGGCTGTCAGGGCGGCGATGGCTGCAGACCTGCACGCAAAACGGTTTGGGCCGGGCGCCACTTTGCCGCACGCGAAGGTGCTGGCGGTCCGCTACGGGTGCTGCCACCGCACACTCACCCGTGCCGTCGACAGCATTCTCGCAAGCGGTCTGCTGAAGCGGGAGAACCGGCGACTGGTCCAGTGCATGCACCACGCGACAGTGTCGCACAATACGATTGTGGTGGTGGTCCGTGGGACTGGCGCGGGCAGTCCGGTCCCAATCGGGACATGGTCGCCGCGCAACCGCCAGCAGTTCGAAGCGCTGGAACAGTGTGCGGCAGAGACCGGGTGTCGCCTCGAGGTCGCCATCTATCGGTACGAGTCTGCCGGGCTTGTGGGGCCAGACAACGCCCGTTTTCTGCCTCCACGCGTCGCGGAGCGCACCGACATTCTGGGGTTCATGGTGTGGAGCCAGGGGCTCGGAGACCTGGACGTCGTTGGCTACGTGCGTGACCTGGAGCGCTACGGGAAACCGATCGCAGTGCTTGACGTAGGCGGCGCAGGCGAGTTCTCTCCTCTCATGCGCGACCGCGGCTGCCGCGTGTTCGGCCTCGGGGTGGACGAGCGGTGCGGCGAGCGGGTCGCCTCACACCTGCTCTCCCTGGGCCACCAGAGCGTTGACTACATCGGCACGACTCCGTTTGCCCCCCGTGTGGTCGGTCTTCGGCGAACGTTCGGCAATGCAGGACTGGCAGACGCGCTGAGCGTGTTCGATGTTGCGGGGGATGTGCGGTCCACGGAACGCGAAGAGATGGAGGAGCGCTTCGGCGGTGTTCTGGACATGCTCGCGAGGCAGGGCCCGGCAGCACGGGACCTCCGTGACTACTTCGCGCAGGACCAGGAGCGCCTGGTGGACAAGGCACTGCAGTTTGCCCGGCTTGATTCGGTGCGTCCCGGCATCACCGCGGCACTCAGGGCCGGTTCCGCCACGGCCATCGTGTGCGAGAACGACGCGCTCGCGCTCCACTGCCTCCGCGTACTGCGTGTGCTCGGTCTGCGCGTCCCGGAGGACCGCAGCGTAGTTGGGTTCGACGACGAGGAGGAAGCGTTTCTCTCGGGCCTGAGTTCGTACAACTTCAACGTGCGGGCAGTCGTGGGAGCGATGGTTGACTACGTGCTTCGGCCGGCAAGCGCTATGCCGAAACACCCGGATGTGCCCGTGACTGTGGACGGACATGTGCGGTGGCGCGCAACGACGAGTCCGCCGGGAGAGCCGCGACAACTCGCCCTGTAGCTACCATCTCGTTCGCCCTGCCGTCGCACAAACGATATTGTGTGTATGGAGAAAGGGGGCGTGGATGCTGGGAAAGACAGGTCTTGAGTGCCTTGTGACGGCAGCCATATGCGCAGCCCAGCTGCCGCAACTGCCCCAGGGCAACACGGGCATTGCGGCCAGGTATCCGGGCGACGCGGGGATTGCCGCGGACACCAGCGTGGTATTCGCCGACGACTTCGAGAGCTATGCAAGCGCCGGCGGGCTGTCGGCCAACTGGACCGCCGTGTATCACAACGCCCGCATCGCCACCGAGACCACCGCTGTCTACGCCGGCGCCAGGTCACTCGAGTTCCGCAGTCCGCAGCAGACACAGGAGTTGAGCAACGGAGTGGCTCGTGAACTGGCCCCCCTCGAAGAGAAAGAGGTGCTGTTCCTCAGGTACTACACGAAGTTCGCGGCATCATTCGATATCTCCGGCTCCAGCCATAATGGCGGCGGCATGTCCGCCCACTACTTCGTTGACGGCAACGCGACGCCTGGCGTGCCGGCGGACGGGTACAACAAGTTCCTTGTGGAGTTCGAGTCATGGCGGGGCGACTCCTCGGAGCCTTCCCCCGGCATGCTCAACGTCTACGTCTACCACCCCGAGCAGCGCACCCAGTGGGGGGATCACTTCTTTGCCGACGGCACGGTGCTGCCGTGGACCTATCTCCCCGGCGACTTCGGCACCGAGTTCGTTGCTCGCCCCGTAATCGCCTGCGATCTCGACCGCTGGTACTGCTGCGAACTGATGGTGAAAGCGAATACTGTGGGGCTGCGGGACGGTCGCATTGCATGCTGGCTCGATGGCGTGCTCATCGCCGATTTCCCCAACATGCGGCTGCGAGACACCGATACGCTCACCATCAACCGCTTCGGCCTGTCTCTTCACAGCGGAAGCAACCCGGCCGGCGAGACGTTCAAGTGGTACGACAACGTGGTGGCAGCGACGTCGTATATCGGGCCGGTGTACACCCCCGGAGGCGTTGCCCGGCCGCGCGGCAGCGCTCCTGCACGCGCTGGGCGCCCCACGGCGCCGGCGGTGATGGCCGGCGTACGCCACGGGATACGGGTCTCAACCAGCGACGGCGCCTACACTCTTCGCGGAGCAGTGCTGCACTGACCGGGCTGCCCCGCGCTCGCGTACCGTCGTCCCATCCGTGCTTGACGGCTACCGCGACACGACGAACGACGACGACCGCGCCATGCCGCCTTCATCGGTTATCGCCGCGAAGTACCGCCCCATCGAAAGGCCCGCAGCAGGCATGTCCACGACTCACCATCGAAGGAGGTGAGCACGATGCCCGAGTCTCCCACGGCAACAAACTGCTCGCCGCCCTACGTGACACATACCTCCTGTTCCTCTGCCAGCGACGCACTCGTGGTCCACGCAGAACCATCCGGGGACGTGAGGATCCAGCGCGTACCTGCCGCCATGTTGATCCTCGACAGATTGTCAATCGGTTGCCCGCGGCCGTGAGCAGAACCCCGCAGTCCTAATGACTATATTCCGCGTTCAACAACACGTGCCACCCCTCTCGAAGGACTCTCGACATGATCTACAAGCCCTACGGTACCACCGGTGTCACCGTGTCAACTCTCGGCTTCGGCGGGATGCGCTTTGCGGACCAGAGCGATGTCGACGGGCCCTCGTTGGAGATGGCTTCGGGGCTCGACGGG
>CAZJJT010000483.1:0-4012 GCA_964546395.1 uncultured Fibrobacterota bacterium | reverse complement strand
GTCCCATTGCCGTAGTGGTAGTCCCAGTCGACTATCAGAACCCGTTCGTGTCCGAGTACTCGCTGGACATACCGGGCGGCAATCGCCACGTTGTTGAAGAAGCAGAATCCCTCGCCCTGACAGGCTCCGTCGTAACTCGCGCCGTAGTTGTGACTGTGGTGCCCCGGGGGACGAACCGCGCAGAATGCGTTGCGAACCGTGCCGCTGCAGATCGCGTCTGCTGCTCCAAGTACCTGAGAAACGGCAAGTTGGGCAACAATGCCAGTTGCCGGACACGCCGTGATCGATGCGTAGTGGCTCTCGTTGTGTACCGCGAGTATGTGCTCTCGCGCAGGGACTTCCGCACTGAGTGGTGTCAGCAAGCCTGCCAGTCCGGTTTGGTCGAGGTACGATGTGATCGTGCGGAGACGCTCGGGGGATTCGGGGTGGCTGGCTGCGAGCACGTGGTTGAGGTACCGCTCGTCACTCACCAGCCCGGTATTCCCGAGGCTGCTCGGTCCTTCCTGCACGCGCGCTGTCTGCGCCATGGCATCCATCCCCCCCGTGACAGCGGCAGCCGCGATCCCCGAAGAGACCGTGGCAATGAACGTTCGGCGGTCAACGCGAGCATCGCCCATCACGAGTAAAGTACATGCCGGAGCCTCTGAGAGGCGAAACTACGAAGGCGCTGGGCCAGAAGGCGGCAGCAGCGTCCGGGAGACGGAATGTGCCTGACACAAAGGAGCAGGGGCAGATTTGCGCGAACCTGCCTGCTTGAGTTCCCGGACGCCGTGCCGTGGTGGTGGTTGTGTCAGAGTCAGCAGCGACAGGACGTACCTGAGAGCTAACGTACTCGCGACAAGCGCCTGTCGCAGTGATTCATGTCACACTGCCCGGTTCAGGTTCACCTCCCTGCCCCCACCAGGTGCCTGCTCACACTCCCTTCCGGCCCACGCACCTCCACCACATGCATTCCAGGCGGCAGTTGCCGGCAGACATCGGGAACCCGCAGTAGTTCCGAAGCCATAATGCATTGTCCAGAAAGAGAATAGACCACTATGGTGCTCCTGGCAGGAACCCACTGGTTGGTTCCCGCCGGCTCGGACTGATGCGCCGGAGACGGGCGGACTGCGACAGCCGTCGTAGGCACGGCACGGGTGTAGGTCGAGTGACCGGTGCCGTTGTATGCGCGAAGCGTGTAGTACAGGTTGTTCGTGCGCGCCAACCCGTTGTCAGTCATAGTCATTGTGTTGGCGGCAAGCGTGTCCGGCGTGCCTATCAGGGCGCCGGTGGTCGAGTCGTGCAGCTCGACGATGAACCCGGACTCGTTGTCGGCGTAGTCCTGCCACGTGAGGATCACGGTCGTAGCATCGTCGATATGTGCCCAGAACCGCCCCGGAGGCAGCGGCGTGGCGACATCACCGCACAACTCACGAATTACCCGGAACTTGTAGTTGCGATCCGGACTCGCCAGATCATCGGTGATACCCCAGCATCCGTAACGGTTGTAGCCGCTGGAGAGGGTAAACTGCATGTACAGTGTCGCCCCCAGTTCCAGGTACGCTTCACGCATGTTGTACAGCATCTGCGCCGGCATGTGTTCGGTGCGGTGCATGGTGATCTTGGTGGCGAGGTTGGGCGCGCTCGAGTAGTTGGCGCTGGGCGTGTGCGGCCCGCCTTCGTAGCAGATCAGCCCGCCCTTCAGGCTCCAGTTGTTGGCAAGGATCACCCACTGCGTGCGGCTCGAGATCTGCCCCTTGATATCGTCGAACATCTTCATGACGATGCGGTGCTCCGAGGCGCTGGTCTCGTTCTCCATGTCGGAGCCGATGCTGAAGTAGGTTGCGGGCGCAACGGCATAGATGATGTCGCCGACAGTGCCGTAGGTGTTGTTGATGTAGTTCAGCATGTTGTTGACATCCATGCGCATCGCAGCCCACCACGCGAGCACCGGTCGCACGCGGGAGGTAAGAGAGCCGGCCCCGAACACATCTTCGAATGTGCGCGCCGCCTGGTTGTACAGACGGCAGAGGTTGATAAGGGCGTTGGGCAGCGCGAGAGCGGTTGCCTCCGCGGCGTTGTAATTCTTCGGGTTGTCGTAGCCCCAGACTTCGTTGTCGATCTCGATGTACACGTTCAGATTGCTGTTGAGGCGCTGGTGAATCAGCTGTGCGAGGCTGCGTACGTACCCCGTGTCGGCCGAGATGGGAATATTGGCCCAGAGATCCATCTGCGCTTCGTTGCAGATATCGATGTAAACTTCCCAGGGCGCGTTGTCGAGTTTGCCCGCGTGCGACTGCCAGGACGCGTCGGTGAGCAGCTTGCGGTTTGACCAGACCGTGCGGTCGGGGTAGGTGACCGGCATCATGGCGGTCCCCGTGAGACCCATGGCGCGGACAGTCGAGAAACTCGCGTGCGTGAGCGTCGCCATGAACTCGTCGGTAACCACCTTGGTCGGGCTGGTGCCGTAGCCGGGGCGGATTATCTTGAGTTCGGTGATGCCCGTGTTGGTTGCGGAGCCGGACGTCCGTCGCGTACTGGTGAACTGCATGACCGTGAAGCAGTAGCCGCTCGAAGGTGAAGGGAGCGTGAGGTCAAATGTCGTGGTGTTGCTGCCCGAGCTATACTGGACATTCGACACACTGCCGTGCGTATACAGCACACTGACACTCGCCTGGCCGGTGAACGAGCCCTTGTACACGCCGCTGAGGTCGCGACGGTACGCCGCGGGATCATCGATGGTGCCCGACCATTCGGCGACCGGACGGCTGTCGACGAGGAGCAGGCGGAAATCACGTGTGGGCCACCCGCTCGCATCGAAGTCGGTGCCGCTCATGGCGCCGCCGCTCGTGTTGGTATAGCCCCTTGTATTCTTCACCATGTCAACAAAGGGCACGTCACCGAAGTTCACGCCGATTGCGCCGGGGAACGGTGTGGCGGACACGAGTGCGGCGGCACACGCCGCGGCTGAGGCAACACGAGCGATGGCATGCATGCGATCCCCCCTGGTAGAGACATCCGTCGGCCGCGTCGGGCCGCTCCACTATTGTACCGCACCGCCCATGCGTTCGCAAGGAAATGCTGCGCACGCAAGTACCATATTCCGGGTGCACAGAGAGGACACCGCATGGACAGCGAACCAGCCAACGCACTGAAGTACGCGCGAGAGCATGACGCGTGGTTCCGTTCCTCGATGGAGGAGTTGCTGAGCATTCCCTCCGTTTCCACTCTTTCGGAGCATGCTCCTGACGTCCGACGGGCGGCGGATTGGCTCGTGCAGCGACTCGAAGCGATCGGGATGCACAACGCCGAAGCGCATGCAACACCGGGGCTTCCGGTGGTATGCGCTGAGTGGCTCGAAGCGGCGGGCGCACCGACGGTGCTGATTTACGGGCACTACGATGTGCAGCCGGTGGACCCCGTGACACTGTGGCACTCGCCCCCGTTTACGCCGACCGTGCGCGGAGACAACCTCTTCTGCCGGGGGGCGTCCGACATGAAGGGACAGATCTGCGCCACGCTCAGCGCAATCGAGTCGCTGCAGAGCAGCGGTGGCCTGCCGGTGAACGTGAAGTGGCTGCTCGAGGGGGAAGAGGAGAGCGGCTCGCCGTCTCTCGCATCGTTCGTCGAGTCGCATCGCGACATGCTACGCGCCGACTGCTGCCTCAACGTGGACGGGGGGATGCTGGGTGAGGACATGCCGACCATTCAGTACGGCCTGCGCGGGCTGGCATACTACGAGCTGCGGCTGAGCGGTCCCGCCAGCGATCTGCACTCCGGCCAGTTCGGCGGCGTGGTGCACAACCCGGCGCAGGTGCTGGCAGAGCTGATCGCCGGGATGCACGACCCCACCGGCCGTGTTGCCGTGCCGGGGTTCTACGACGATGTGCGCGAGCTGAGCGCCGAGGAGCGCGCGGAGTTCGCGCGTCTGCCCACGGGTGAGAAACACTTCCTGGGTGCCTCGGGGGCCCCGGGGCTGTGGGGTGAGGACGGGTACACGCCCAACGAACGTGTGGGCGCGCGGCCGACGCTC
>CAZJJT010000482.1:0-4019 GCA_964546395.1 uncultured Fibrobacterota bacterium | reverse complement strand
TTTGATGATACGCTTGCCTGGAGCCCGCGCGGCTACGTGCCGGGCGGCATGGAGCGGCTCGACTCCGCCGGCATCTATACCGGCACGGTGTACAGCCATCCGGGCGGCGTGTTGGCCAAGCAGTGGGTGGAGAGCTGGGACACGGTTGTCGGTAACGAGAGAATCGTTACGTACACCATTTGTATCGACGACACACTGCTGCTCCGCGATACCACGCTGGTGCCCGACACGCTGCTGATTGACACCGTGGTCACCACCGTTGACACCGTCTACGATACGACCCACGCGGTGGCGGACGGCGACACGACCTACATCGTGCAGACCCGCTACGACACGCACAGCTCCAGGATATTCGACACAATCGCGTTCCTCGACACGCTCTACCGGGTGGACACGCTCTTTGTCTTCGATACCATCGTGATACTCGATACGCTCCCGGTCGACAGCAGCGGCTCGTCGGTTACCACGACGCCGCCAACCATCGCCGACTCCCTGGACTACACGCTGAGCCTCGGCGCGCCCACCGCGGCACGGTCGGTTTCGAGTGTGGAGTTCTACTACGACTACGCGAGCGACTCGGTGGGAATCGTGGTGAACCGTCTCAACGACAGCCCGCTTGTGGTGTCGCTTGACTCGAGCAACGTCCAGGTCGCAAGCAGTGTCGCCACCAACCTGGTCACCAAGGACATGGTGTCTTCCACGGGAGCGGTGGTGCAGGAGTTGTACGCTGATCTGGACGGTGACGGGGTGCTGTTCGGGACTGGTTACCAGGAGATCCGTTTCGGGCACTCGTGTACCAGGGAAGGCGACACGGTTGGGGCGACAGTGGATTTCAGCTCGGGACGCGACCACGACTTTGCCACCACCGCCAACAACACGGTGCTGTCGCTGCTGCGCAACACCCATGTGGGCAGGAGTATCGAATCAGTGCGGTACAGCCGCGACGGAACCGTGCACCCGGGAGACACGCTTCGCCTGCGCACGCTGGAGTTCATCAGTGATTCCGCCCTGGGTGTCTACTCGCGCTCCTACCTGCTCGCACGGGGAGCCGATGTGAGTGCAGGCAACGAGGATACCCTGCTGTCGTGGCAGGCAACGCTGGAGTACGTCGAGGGCGACATGCGGCGGATGGAAATCCGCGTGACACCGTCACGGCCCATTGCGCGCGGCGTGGCGCCCTCGAGCGGCGTTCTGGAAGCCACGATCTGGATGCGCAACGGGAGCGTGGGTCTGCTCGACAGCGCGGAAGTGGACTTCGATGCCGGCACGGTTACGGGGACGTACTACCGCGACGGGGAGCCGGAGGAAGTCCTGATTGTACGCTTCGGCTGCTGCATGTAGCGCGCGCCGCAGGTGCGTCCCCGCCACTGTCGCGAAAGGACTGTGCCCATGAATGCACTGGCGAAGGCGTTGGTATTCGTGTTTGCCATGGCGACGGTCTGCCTAGGCTTCGAGGGCAGCGTACGGCCATCGGTCCCTTCGGTTGACGACGAGGTAACTGTCATGGTGACCGGTACCATTGGCGGCGGCGACAACATCATCGACATGTCATGGGCGATGCAGGACACAACGCTCACCGTGAGCGTGGCGGTGGAGATGTGTGTTGGGGTATGTATCGAGAGCCTGCAGCCGGTTGCGGTGCGCGTGCCGGTGGGACGACTGGGGCAGGGAACGTACCGCCTGCTTACACTCCAGTTGATGATCGACACGGTTGCAGGGGACACTGCCGTGTACGGCGATACGACATGGTTCCTTGTTGCCGCCGCAGGGATATTCCCGCGTGTGGTCGGGACGTACTGGCGGCAGGTGGATGAAGAGTTCGACACCGTTTCGTACTGGTTCACCAATGGCGACACGTTCTCGGCGGTCGGCGTGGTGTGGGAAGACTGCTGTGCGCGCCTGCTGGGTGAGGTGAGCTACTGGGACGATACCGCGATGGAGGTGACGCTCACCGACACGTCCACGTTGATGTGCGACTGCGCGGACCGTCCGACTCTGGTAACGATCGCGATTGCCAACATGAGTCCCAACTGGCTGCGGGTGGTGCACAGCCGCTGGGGCGGGTTCGGGCGTGACGTGGTGAGCGAGTCCTTCGCCGGGTTCCACTATCCCGGGCTCGCAATCAACCTGTCGGCCCACGACTCGCCGGGTTTCGTGCTGGCGGTGGACTCGACCTGGCGGCGCTACGAAATCACCTCGACACTTGTGGGGCAGCCGCAGTTCATACGCCTGGGGCCGAACCCGGTGTCGCCCGCCCCCGACACGCAGCAGTTGTATGTCGACAGCGTGGCATTCGAAGCCACGACGCTGGAGGGGTTCGGGACGTACGATTCCACGGCGTGGACATTCGTGCGGCACCGTGACGGCAGCTGGCTGGAGTTCGTTGCGTATGTGAAGGAAGCCGACCCGTACCTCGGCATCCTGTACGGCAACAGCGTTTCTGGCTCGGGGCAGTGCAGCAACTATGCGTGGCGGCCGCTGTCCGAGCCGCTGCACGGCGCCGATACCGCGCGTATCCAACTGAGCGCATCACTGAAGAACCCCGGGGGGAGTGTGGCGGCAGTGATGCAGCACCGCGTGGCGAGAAGTGGTACACCGCGCATCGCGCTCTCGCGGGGAGTTCTTGTGTGCAGCGGGCTTGCGGGTGGCAGCACTGCGGCGCTGCGCGTACAGGACATGTCGGGTCGAACGGCGCTCAGCCGGATTGTGCGCAGCGAGGGCGGCCTGGTGCGGGTTGTGCTTGACGGCGGAGAGTGCCTGGCGCGGGGGGTGTACGTGGTGTCGGTCGCACAGGCGGGCATTACTGCAACTGAACTCATACCCGTACGCTAGACGAACGGCGACAGCGCACACTGCGAAGTAACAGAAGACGGCCCACTAGCGGTGGGCCGTGGCCTTGCCCGAGGGGACTCTCGCGGGACTACTCAGGCTTGATGGCATCCGAGGGGCAAACCGAAGCACAGGCGCCGCAGTCGGTGCACTTGTCAGCATCGATCACGTAGATCGGATCGCCTTCACTGATAGCCTCAACGGGGCACTCCGGCACGCAGGTTCCGCACGCCACGCACGCGTCATCGATCTTGTGAGCCATTGGGAACTCCTTACGGTATGAGATTGGCCACGTGTCCTGCGGGCCGCTTCGCGATCCCGTCACAGGCCGCCTAATATATGTCCGTGGCTACCGGCTCAACACGGCCACCGCAAAGGGCTCGTGCGGTGGTGTGAGTGCAACCGAGGCGGCGGAGGACACGGGCACGGGAGGCAACCAGGAGCTCTGCAGTACATCCAGCCACCGCACCGTGGCAGCCCCACCCATGGAACACAGGTCGAGGTGCTGCGGCCGCGAAGAGAAGAAGACGACGGCGATGGTGCTGCCGGGCACCGCGTAGCAGAACGCCGAGTTGTCGGTGGGGGCGCCGATGAGGTCGTTGTGCGGTTCGCCGGCAAACCAGTCGTGGAAGCACGCCTGCACCATGCGCATGCTCCGGATGTGTGCCTGGGCGGTTCTGTCGAGACCCAGACCGGTGGGCGGACGGTGGAAGCGGGCAGCGGCAATTCCGCCGAACACGGCGCGCCAGAAGCACTGCTGCGCGTGGATCTCGTCCTTGTGGATCTTTGCCGGTGCGCCGTAGATCTTGACATTGTTGATGGGCCGCACCGTGCCGTTCATGCGCGCCCGGACCGCCTGCATGTTGTCCCAGTTGGCCTGGCCCTGGGTCTGGTTGTTCTGCGAGAGGTCGAGGAACTGGTAGGTCTCGGGATGGTCGATCGTGCGACGGTGCTCCTCGCTGGTGACATCCCAGTTGTCCCACATCTCGGTGGTGAGTACGGTGCGTCCGGCCTTGCGCGCCGTGTCCTGGATGTACAGGCTCCAGTACTTCCCCCAGTCCTCCTCGGCCGAGGTCTCGTTGTCCATGCAGTAGAGCACATTGTCGAACCGGAGCGAGTGTCTCAGCAGCTCATCCACGAAGGCGTGCTGGCAGCCCAGCAGCAGCGTGTTGTTGCGCAGGGCCGGCACC
>CAZJJT010000481.1:0-4029 GCA_964546395.1 uncultured Fibrobacterota bacterium | reverse complement strand
CTTCTCCTGCCCCTGCGCTCCGCTCCAGATCCGCCCCTCGGCAACGGCTCGCACCACCACTGTCTGTTCCACTCCAGCAGTCGCAAGCCAGAGCACAAGCCAGTTGGGCAGGGGCACCCCATCCACCGGGTCTGACCAGAGCTGGCTGGCATCCACCACACACTCGGCGCTCCCACTATTTACCTGCAGCAGCGGTACTGCATAGCCTCCGTAGTTGCCAAGCACCGTCACAGTATCACCTGAACGCCACAGGGCCTCCCAGTTCGGTACCTCGCTGAACCCGCTGAACACGACGATGGGGTTGGCCGCAACCCCGACACCAGACACGGCGAGGACCATCGCCAGCACGCAACCTGTTCTTGTCAGCATAGTGAAGCACCCTTCGCACATGTGAAGACCCGGCACCTGCGGCTACGCAGGTGTACACACCCAACCGGCAAACACCACCAGACCTGTCTGCTTCTCGGTGACACAGAAGAGGAACGGACGGTCCACCCTGATCACGACCTTCGGAGGTGGCTCGTATGCCACCGGTATCCACACCTCGGTGACTGCCGCAGCCGTCGTTCTGTATCTATCGACCGCGATGTACGCCCGGTGGTTCACGTAACCGATGAACCCTCCTGCGTCGGATATCCCGGAGAAGTCGGCGCCAGGATTGAACGCCTGGTCCATCCCCAGACGTGCCAGGGCCGCGGTCACCGGTGCACGGTAGCTGAAGCTGAACTCAGGCAGGAACACAAGGCCGGAGTCGGGTTCAAGCTGCTCCCTCAACCGGTCCCAACTGTCGGACGAGAGTTCACCAACCACGCTGGGCAACGAGTGCCCCGGATCGGGAAGGACGATGGTCATGGCGTAGGTGCCACCGGTATAGGGAATCTCAGCAACCACAAACGAGTCGGCACGGTACGAAGTGCACCACATCCCCTGCTTCATAAGGATACATGGCGCGGGGCCCCATCGACCGTCAAAGGTGTCAGGGCTGGCTTCACCAAAAACCGTGGCCCAGCTGCCGTCGAAGTACACCGTGTTGAAGGTCCCCAGGACTGATGTGGCGAGCGAAGTCGGGTCGGCAACCGACGGAATCAGGTTGTTCGTGCCTTCCGCCACCCAGGCATTGATGGTGTCGGCGGCAAAGGGTGACTGGAAATCCAGTGCCCGCACAGTCGCCCGGAAGTAGCGCTCGGCGGCATCGACGAAGGGCTGTTTCGGCGTGAGACTTCGGTCATACCACACCGAGTTCATCAGCAACCTGAACACGCCACCACTGTACCCGTCGTACGAGTGGCACAGTCGTTCGTAGGTTTCGTTGGTCTGGCTGTCGGTGAGGTCGCTGTAGCCGAGTACTTCGCTCATCTGGTCGTGCGTGGTACCGCGCGCACCGTTCAGCAGTATCCCGAGAGCGATCGAGACACCCAGCGGCGATATGACAACGTTCCTGCAGATGGGGTCACCGCTGAAGTCGTGCAGGAGCCGGAAGGCGAAGTCATTGGTGGTGCGAAGCACCATGCTGTCGAGTTGCACGGCCGAGTACGCTGTAATGTTGGTGGTCTGGGTCCCGCCCGCGGTCGGGGACGTGCTGCATCTGGCACACACGAGGACCAGTACGGCCAGCAGGGCGATGCCCGAAGTTCTCACGGTTTCCTCCTGGTGCTGGACCGCGTAACAGGAAAGAAGTGCAGGTTGAGCTGGTGTACACGGTCGGGCTTACGGTCATTTGCTGCCAGCGCCAGTATCTTCTCGCGCGCCT
Source organism: uncultured Fibrobacterota bacterium (assembly GCA_964546395.1). Classification (GTDB taxonomy): domain Bacteria; phylum Fibrobacterota; class Chitinivibrionia; order Chitinivibrionales; family CAZJJT01; genus CAZJJT01. The sequence goes on along the minus strand of CAZJJT010000481.1, from coordinate 2,279 downwards.
GTGCAAGGATGGACTTCACTGCACTCAGGCTCTCATCAGAGAGGCCAACGGTCAATGTCGACATGTCCCGTTCGCTTCTGGGGAACCGGTCCAGTGCCTGTCTGCCCAGTTCGGCAGCCGCCGCTTGGAATGCGTTGACCGCCTGGTTCTGCCACGCATCGGCGGTGGTAACGAACGCATCGGTCTGGGACAGGCACCCCGAAGAGTCGCGTTCCACCAGGCCGAGTTTCTCGAGTAACCTGACAGCACGCCTTGCCTGCCGTGCTGCTATCGGAGGATCGAGCAGTTTGGCCAGGTCCTCGACCGTGGCCTTCTGCGCTGATCCGCACGCGATGAGCTCGCGCAGTACCACGTTGTACCAGGTCCCAAAGTACTCGTACGACGACGGTGGCACTTCGCGCATCCGGGCCTGTACTGCCCTGGATCTGCTGAGCTGCTCGCACAACTCACCGCGCTGCGCAGGGTCAGTTGCCTGTGCAAAGCGCACGAGCAGAGCAAAGTACTCGCCTTCACGCGCACGCAACCCCAAGGCCGCAGCCAACTTCGGGATTCTGCGCACCCCGAGGTTGCGCTTTCCGGAGAGGATGCGGGTGAGGTTCCCCGCGTTCATCCCGACCTTGGAAGCGAACGCACGGACCGACAGCGACGGGTTCCGGCCGCGACGTTCGCGCATCTCGTCGGCAAGGTACTGTCGGTAGTCGGTGTATTCGTAGACTGATGGCATCGTGCGCCCCGGTACTTACCTACATAATACTAGTCTCCACTACTCCCCGCAACTATCTTGGGGCGAAAGTGTTGCCATCTGTGGCAACACAGTTACGATGCAACTGCATACGCAATCTATTTAATTACAGTGGATTACATGATCACTGTTGGCAATGGTGTCACTGGTTTATCCGGCAATATGCCACAAGCAAGGCAACACCAACAGTCGGGAGTGCGGCGTCGCTTCTGCCCTGGTTGATCCGAGGCAGGGCAACCCCGGGGTTCTACCGTGGTGTGCGCTGTATCGCTGTGGCGCACCGGTCGCGGTACGTGACATCCCACGACAAACGCGTGCCGGCTGCCGGCCACCCGTAGCCCTCGCTCCAGTTACACCACGGTACGAAGAACTCAACATAGCGGGTGGTCGCATTGGGTCGAACACTTCCCACTCGATGCGGGCTGCAGACTGGGGGTCTGTCGGACCGACAGCGGTTGTGCAACAGTCCCACAGGTTGCTGTTGTTCGACGTGCAGGGCCGCACGGTCCGGGAGTTCCGCCTGGTCAAGGGCAGGCAGGAACGGTGACAACCACAGCCGAGCACGAGTACGGACCGCAACCACCGCTCACGACTGCCAAGGGCCAATGCCGACCTCGGTCTGCCATTCGCCTGCGGGGTACACTCCCCTCTTGCGGGTCCGCCGCGACCGACGGCGGTAACTGCCGAACCCGGTCCCGACTGCGGTTTCGATCACGATTTCCGGAGCCGTCCGGTAACTACGAAGTCAGCCGTAGATAAGTGTTGACATACGAATGTTTTCGTAGTACATTGGTTGCTGAGAGGCGCGCCCGTCCGAGGGCGCGCCGTTGCGGAGCAGGAGATCAGCATGAAACTGACAGAACTCGAATCGAAGGTCATGCGGGTGCTGTGGCACCTTGGGGGGTCGGCCACGGTGAACGCCGTGCTCGAAGCCTGGGAGGAGACCCCGGCCCCCGGCTACACCACGGTACTGAAAGTGCTGCAGATCCTCGAGAAGAAGAGGGCGGTGCGCCACCGCAGGAAGGGCCGGGCGTACGTGTATGTCTCGCGGCTCAGCCGTGACGAGTCGGTGCGGGGGCTGTTCCACAAACTCACCACCGAGTTCTTCGGGGGAAGCAGACTGGCCCTGGCCTGCTCGCTCATAGAGGAAGGGCAACTCACTGAAGATGAACTCGCGGAACTCCGCGAACTGATCGACCAGCTGCATACGGGAGATACCCATGCGTGAACTGCTTGGTCTTGCCGCTCGCCTGAACGTTGCCTATGTCGAGGGCCAGGTGGTCCTCCTCATCCCGGTGCTCTGCTACCTCCTGCTGCGTGACCACTCGCTGAAGCTGGAGCACCGGGTCATATTCCACAACGCCCTCGTGGGGGCCTCGGTGCTGCTGCCCGCCGCACTGCTTGCCGTGAACCACGTCGTGGCAGCGCAGTCCGAGCCGGTGCTCATGCCTGCCCTTCGAGTCGCTGGCACAGTCGGCCATGTGGTTGCCTCGCCGGCACTCTCCCCTGTCCACGAGTTCGCCCTGCTTGTGGGACT
>CAZJJT010000480.1:3617-4033 GCA_964546395.1 uncultured Fibrobacterota bacterium | reverse complement strand
AGAACCACAGGTCGTTGACGGTGAGATCAGTTACGCAGTCTGAGAAGGACAGGTACAGGTCATAAGCGGCAAGTCCAGGGAAATCACCAAGGTATGCATCGCTACTGCTGCGGGTAAGTCGTACTCGGTATTCGCGCGGTGAGCCGCCTGAGCCGTATACATCGATAGTGGTGATCTCCTCGTCTATGTCCCACGAACTGGGCGACTCTCTCGGGAGCCCTCCCATGCTGACACTGATGTGTCCCTTGAAATCGTTGGTACCACCTGGTGCCGAAACCATGACGACGAGAGAAGATTTGGGCAGATGTGGGCTCGGAAGCCTTTCGGCCACATCGGTGTTCTCGAATGGCAATCGAAACATGGAGCTGGTGCAATGAGCAGCCAGAAGAAGCCTGACCCCGCTCGGGTGGCCGGCG
>CAZJJT010000480.1:0-3607 GCA_964546395.1 uncultured Fibrobacterota bacterium | reverse complement strand
CCGAAAACATGACGACGAGAATATAGTCATTGGTGACAAGATCCCGGTAGTACTCATTTTGCCACGGGAAGAACTTGACACGTTTGTACCAGACGCCGCTTCCGCAGTCCGAGATGTAGGTGTGGTTTACGGTTACGCCATCCGCCAGGTAGCTACCCTTCGGACGGTCTGAGCCGCTCGCTGTGGTCGCACAGGCTCGCCCCCTCGGCAACGCCACCCCGCTGTGGTGGGGCGCAGCAGGTCGCGCCGGAGTGCGGAAATGGGAGGCGGCAGTGAGTTTGACGGCCGGGCTACCGCACCACCCTGGGCCGACCGCAGCCCGTAGGACCTACCTCCACTCCGATAAGACACGAGGTGTGGCCTGCCCGGCTGAGCGGACGCCCGCGCAGGTCGTAGAGTGTTGGCTTGCCTGCGCTGGTGTGCCCCTGAGGGTTTGCGGTGCTCCCGTGAGCTGGGCCATTACTCACGTCGGCCCAATCACCCCGGAACGGTTCGAAGCTGAACGCCTTCAGTTCGCCTGGCGCGAACGGCTGGATGTCCATCCGGCCGGACCCGTACCAGAAGCCCAGCGCCGTGTCGGCAGTTGGCGTGTACATCAGCAGCCCTCTCGCGGTCAACTCACTGAGCATGAGTTCTCCTTCCGTGTAGTCGGAGAACCCGAACATATCCGTGCTTGCGAGAGTGGGCGAGGGGAGCGCACGCACGAGAAGCCAGCCGGTGGGAAGGGGGATGGGTCCATAGTGGAGCCTGACGATTGTCGGGAGCTGCACAGCGCTCACCGTGTCCCGGTGGAGTGTCGGAAGGAAGGACGAGTCCGGCACGGTGTCCTCGGGTCCGAGTGCGGTGAGTATGACCCGTTTGAGATCCAGGTAGGCTGTGTCCCAACCCGTGCCCGGCTTGAACGTTATGCTGTTGTCGGTGCCGGTGAACCTGTGGACCCAGACGTCAGGGTCGTTGTGATACCCCAGGTATCCCACGTTGGTCGTGCACACGGCAGAGCCACTCCGCAGGATAATCGTTGGCATGTAGAACCCGCTTGGGAACGAGTACCCGCACCAGTAGCTTACTGCAATCCAGCCGCTGTCGTGGAATGTGGTGGTCAGCGAGTCTGTCACCCGTTGGCCTGCCGAGTCCTTCCACCACTGCAGCCGAAGGACCGTTCCGAGAGCCGGGGTTGTCACCAGGCTGCCGCCTCGGGTGACCCACGCCCCCATCCCGGACTCGAAGGTGTCGTCGGAGATTGTGGTACCAGCCCTCACCACCATCGCTCCCGCCAGCAGGATGGTCGCAGCGCTCACCCTCAGAAGCTGCCTGCGAAACAGCATGGATTGTACCCCCTCTAGGGCCTCGAACGGAGCCAAGGATCCACATCAGTAAACCTACGCGATTCGCCATCGAGTGTCAAGTGCTCGCGCGTCTGCCGGGTATTCCCATCTGCCAGGTGGCTCAAGACGCGGTAGTGTACCGCGGGGACAATGTAGTCAACGCCTTCACGGACTTCCCACACGTGTCCGAACCACAGGCTATCCACAACCGTCGAATCGACCGAGGTTTCGCGGCCGCGGTACCGGCATGCTTTTCTCGCGCCGACCTCCTGTCGAATTCTCTCGGCAGTGGGCGCGAGCGGGAGCCTTTCATCCACCGGCTCAGCGACGGGGCGCGGCTGCGCGAAGTCGAGCCCTGTATTGAGTTCGTTGACGCAGCGCCTGGCACCATACGCTGTATTCTGTGAGAACACACGTCTTCACAGACGGTGGCATATGTCCTTGTCTTTCGAGCCGAACGGTTATATACTAGGATTGGCGGTGCACAGCAACCCGGGGAGGTAGGTATGCTACCGCGACACGCACTATCGTGGGGACTGTGCATGGTTGCTTTGTCCCCCGCAAACCCCATTCTGGTCACCCAGTGGCCGTTGGTCACTGAAGCGCAAGTCACTGACAGTACTACCTGGGTCTTGGAACTCAACTACCGCCTCATGGAACAGCTCTGTGAGGACACGTCTGTCTGTCCTCGCACGTGGACGACCCCGCGGAGTACCGACGTACTCAGCATATCACACTATGCCGGACTCGTGCCATGGGCCAGCTACACCATGGCTGTCGTTCTCGATGAGTGGGAAGTTCTCATCAGGCCCTCCATGGTAGGGAGTTCGGCGGAGAGCCCCGAGGGGTTCTTCATCAACGCCAACCTCGACTCGGTGAGAGTAACATACGGCACCTCAGGACCAAGCTGGGTTGTACCGATTCGCGACCTGCCACCTACGCAGTCTTTGGCGACGCGCGTCTTCTACTCGTGCCTGGTCCCCACGCAGCAGTATGAGTGGGTGAAGGACAATTCGCCAAGCATTGGCGCGCCCAACGACGGGACAAACATTTCTGGCACTGTAGAGGGTCATGTGTTTTCGCAGGATACCGTTCCGGTGACAGGGCTGTGCGTGCACTACATGGCTGGCACGGCTGCCAAGCTGGGGTGCACCGCAGTCGCCATCGACGACGATGGCTTCTATCGAATCGTTGCTGCAACACAGGAAGAGCTGGTACTGCGTATTGTGGATTCGTCTGGTGTGCTCCGCTATGGAGACACCGTAAGCGGCGTGTTTATCGAGCCGGACTCGGTGCAGACCAGAGACATCGTGGTTACAGGTGCGTTGGCCACGGCCAAGCCCACACGACCCAGCAAACTCGCCAGCAAAATGCGGGTCTGGGCAAACCGTCGTGCATCCGGAGACGTGCAGGTGACTTTGGCGAGCTCCGCAGCTGGCGGTGGGAGCTTCGTAGTAACGCTCTTCACTCTGGCCGGAGCGCTTGTTTCCGAGGGGAGAGCGGACAATCTAGGACCTGGTACATACGGTCTTTGTCTGCCGCGCAACTCGGGCACAGCCCGCAGCAGTATGCTCATCGTTCGCGTATCGCTTGGGGAATGGGTCTGGGAACAGCGGGTCGATGTCCGGTAGCCACTAGCTACCTGCCACTTCACTCTTGCGTGATCCACTGGTAAGTGTGCCCAGCTGACTGATCCCCGCGCCCAGGGATTCTCCACACAGTCGCACGATGGACTGGCGGTGCGGCATTCACGTCGTGGTGCACCCACACGGTAAGGTGGGCACGAGAAGTCACTGGTACTCTAGCGGCCAAGCCAAGTCGAGGAGGTCTGCCTTGAACCCTCGCTGTTCATCGCGCGTTACATAGAGCGCCTCGCTGCCCCCCAACTCAGCAACGGCCCGGCAAAGAAACCGATCATCGGGCCAGTGATCACTTCGTTCGTACACACCCCCGTGGGCCGTCCCCGCAGGGACTATTCTCCGCTCCTGTACGTATGGACGCGCAGAGCAGATGAGGGGCACAGGTGCCGGGCAGCATCGAAGTGGAGTTCGTGGGTGGTGCGGGCACGGTAACCGGCTCCTGCAGTCTCGTGCGGTGTGGAGACACCACGATGCTCGTGGACTGTGGCACAGCCCAGGGATGTGCACAGCCGGAGCTGGACTTCCCGCCGTCCAGACTGTCTGCCGTGGTCATGAGCCACGGGCACCTGGACCAACTGATAGGTTTACTATGTTAGGAATGAGTTCTGCTGTCCCTTGACGGGGGAGACAGAATGAGGCTAC
>CAZJJT010000479.1:1359-4044 GCA_964546395.1 uncultured Fibrobacterota bacterium | reverse complement strand
CGATACAAAAGCTCGTTCCGTCCGCACGTATCACAACCACCATCTCGGAGTCGGTCAGCGACTTGGGTCGGCGACCCTGAACGGCCCAGGTGTCCCAGCTTGCCCCGTTGAAATGCATCACCTTCAGTGTGTCGCTGGCGAGTGTGAAGCGCCGGTATGCAATGTACGGGCGGTTCTGCGAGTCGAGGGCGATGGCGAGATGATCGCCCATGCCCTGCCCCGCCGTGGCGACCGAATCGACGACCGTCGTGCTGAGCGCGCCCGGCGCGCCGGTCGCATAGCCGATACCCGAGGTCCACTGGCCCTGTGCGTACCGGTAGGCGATGTGCACCGTGCCGGTGGAGTCGACTGCAATGGCCGACACCCCGCTGCTCATCGAGTCGACCAGCACGGGATTCCAGTCGATGGCATGCGTTGTAGCGCACAGCACGGCAACACTCAGGGCGAAACAGGCAACTCCTCGCATGGCACACCTCCCTCGCGATTCTCCGCGCACCACGGGTGAGCGGGGTCATGGATGTATGGGGACGCTGCTACCCGTATGGTAGCAGCCGGGCACTCGCCCGTCAAGTCTCTATCGTAGCGGTGTCCGGCGCCGGTCCACCCACTCGGGCCGACGCATGCCGCTGCGAGCTATTTTGGCCGGGCCGCCGGCGCATGACACGGCCGGTGGCACCCCGAGGGCCATGATCCATCGAGTAGTCTCATCACACCACGCCCGCGCGCTCATGCCCGAGATTCGCTCGGTCTGGGCAGTGGTCTGGCCGATTATCCTCACCAACATGCTCAACGTCACGGTCGGCATGGTCGACCTCAAGATGGTGGGCTCGCTCGGGGTGGATTCGATTGCCGCGGTGGGCATGGCCAACCAGGTGAGCATGATCGTGCTGGTCGTGATGATCGCGATCGGCGGGGGGACCTCGGTACTCGTTGCGCATGCATACGGGGCGCGTGATGCCGGACGCGTGAGCCGGGTTGCCTCGCGATCGCTCTCCTTCATGCTGCTCACCGCACTGGTCCTGGTCTCACCGCTCGGACTGCTGATCTCGCGCCCTGTACTCGAGATGCTCGGGGGCGAACCGCGTGTCGTAGCTCTCGGCGACTCCTACCTGCGGATTCTCTTCGTGGGCGCGGTGTTCACCATGACCAACATGGCGGTGAGCAGTATCCTGCTGGGCGTCGGCAGGACCCGTGTGTCGCTCGTGCTCCTGGTCGGAGTAAACGCGCTCAACATCGCCTGCAACTACGTACTGATATTCGGTGTCGGTCCGGTGCCCGCCATGGGGGTGCGCGGGGCGGCGCTGGGCACCAACCTGGCCCGGGCCCTGGGCTCCCTTGCCGGGATCTGGATCATGGTTTCGCCGCGGTTCCCGGTCCGCGCCACGCTGGCAGAGTCGCTCACGTTGGACACCGCTCTGGTGAAACAGATCTTCTTCCTCGGCGGCCCGCGTTCGCTCCAGGGGATCGTGCGCAACGTCTCGCGACTGATCGCCATCCGCATCGTCACGCTGCTTCCCGATGCCACGCGGGCGGTATCCGCCTACAGCGTGAGTATGCAGGTGCGCATGGTATCGAGTTTCATCGGACTGGCATTCATGGCCGCGGCCATGTCGCGCGTGGGGCAGAACCTCGGCGCGGGAGACCCGAGGGAGGCCGAGCGGAGCGGCTGGATCGCCTCGGCCATGGCCACCGTCCTCATGACCGCCGTGTCGGTGGTGTTCCTCGTGTTCCCCGAATCGATCATGGGGTTCTTCACTACCGACCGCCAAGTGATCTCGATGGGCCGCACGTTCTTCATCATTATCGCGCTGACCGAACCCGTGATGGCGTTTGCGTTCTCTCTCGGTGGTGCGCTCCGGGGCGGCGGCGATCCCATCTCGCCGTTCATCTACGGCAGCGTGTCCGATATCGTGGTGGTTGCCGCCGCCGGCTACGTCTTCGCGGTGACACTCAACATGGGGTTCGCGGGTATCGCCCTCGGCATGGCGCTCAGCAGTGTCACCCGCGCGGTCCCTATCGTGTGGAAATGGCAGCAGGGGAAGTGGAAACACACCAGGCTGTAGCACATGCACCTTGCGTGCCACCGCGCACCCGTCCGCGCAGATCAACGGCAACGCCCGGTACGCGCTCGGCCTCATGCCGAGCATGGGTTGCTCTCCCTGGCCGGTACCCGGCACAACTCGTCGTAGCATTCTCGCGCGTCTGGAGGAACACCCACTGGAACATCATGGTGTCGGCATACGCGTAGTCCCAGGCGGTCGAGTGACCGCCCCCCGCAAGTTCCGTGTAGAACCGTGGCGTGGTGGGCAGCAAGGCACTGAGCGCCGACTCGCCTAGCGGGGTACACAAAGGGATACCCACGCCGCATTGGGGAAACACGACCGGGTGACCGGCGATGTTCAGCCGGACCATGGTACGTCGGGTCCCCAGCGGCGGAACAGTCGCATCGGCACTCCCGTGGTACGCCCAGATCGGCACACCGCTCACCGTCTCCGACAGCGTGGTGTCCACCGCACCGCACACGGGCACCGACGCGGCCCACCGCTCGGGGAACCGCATGGTCAAGTCCCACGTCCCCATCCCTCCCATCGACAGACCGGTGACATACTGGCGGTTGGTGTCCACGGGGAGGACCTGCACCAGTGAGTCCAGGAGATGTACCACGGTACCGAGGGCTGCAGAGAT
>CAZJJT010000479.1:0-1349 GCA_964546395.1 uncultured Fibrobacterota bacterium | reverse complement strand
GTTGCCCGGGCACTGCGGGACGAGCACGAATGAGGGGGTGCGGGCCTGGTAGGTCTCGTTGCCCCAGTTGATAATGCCGTTGGCCAGTTGCGAGGTGTTGTTGTTCCCCCGCTCACCTACGCCATGGAGCGCGAGCACGATGGGAAACGTCGTTCCCGGTACCGAGGTGTCCGGCACGAAGAGCCGGTACACGACGGTCGTGGTGTTGTAGGTGAATGTTCCTGCCTCGAAGTCGTCGACTGTCACTGCGCCGCTCCGCGCTGCCGTGCCGAGAACAACAGCTGCCCACAGAGCCAGTGGTGCCTTCACACACGCCTCCCGGACCAGTATTTCTGCACACAGTATATCTCATGGCGCCTCGGTTGGAGAGCACCCGCTCACTCCCGCTCCCTTCCACGAGCGCCATGCGTCTATTTTCTCTCCTCGACAACCGCACTACAGCGAGGAAGGGTCCGGACCACATGCTCACCGCACGGCAGAGAAACAGGAAGAAGTACGTCGCTATCTTTCACGCCAACCTCAACTACGCGTTCCTTACGCCCGACAAGTACGAACGCACCATCCGTGCCTCCTACGAAGTCATCTTCGACACGTTCCGCAAGCACCCCGACCAGCAGTACGTGTTCGAGGCCTCCGGCTACACCATCGACACCATGGCGGAGTTGACCCCGGATGTGCTTGAGAAGCTCAACGCCGCGATCGCCGCCGGCCAGTGCGAGTTCATGGGCGCGCCGTACGCGCACCCGATCATGGCGAACGTGCCCGAAGAGGACGGGTACTGGTCGTGCGAGTTCTCGCAGCGCACCTACCAGAAACACCTCGGGCTTCGCCCCGAGAGCTGGTGGAACCCCGAGTGCACCTGGAAACAGCATGTACCGCGTGCGTTCCGCAGGGCGGGAGCGAAGTACCTCACACTGGATTTCGAGTCGTACATGAACTCCTGCGACCCCGCCTACTCGTGGGTGGAGCGCAACCGCACGCGCGATATCTACTGGGGCGGCCACCTTCCCTCTTACCCGGTCGACCCCGACTGCCCATTCCTGCACCGTCCGTTCCGCGACGTGGTCCCCGGGCTGCATGGCATGTGCCGCTCCGACCGCCTGGTCGGCCGCTACATCGGTTATTTCCTCGGCAAACTGCCCCTCGAGGACTACCTGGGTAACGTCAAAGCGTGGGCCGGGACCGGCGCAAAGGGCGCAACGGTTATCATTGCCGACGATGCCGAGTACTGCGGCACTACCGGGTACTACTATGTCAAGTACTACCGCGACTATGCAAAGTGCTTCGTGGTGGACCCCGATGCCCCGCGCAAGCTCGATTCACTCATCGCGGGGGTCAAGGGTATCGGC
>CAZJJT010000478.1:0-4049 GCA_964546395.1 uncultured Fibrobacterota bacterium | reverse complement strand
GATCTCCAACCCGCTGATCCATGCCTGGGCAACGCACAACGATTTCACCAGCAGCTTCGCCTACTGGCCCGACAGGCCCATCTGGAACACCGAGCCACATGCGCACGACTTCATGCAGAGTTGCCAGATGCTGATGGCAAATATCAGCGCGGGTGCCAGTGCCTACTGCGAGTGGGAGCGGCACGATGACTGCGGGACCGCGCCGACACAGGATGCCACCTGTATCAAGGCAGGTACCTATCGCGCGATCAAGATGTACGCTCGATACGTAAGACCTGGCGCCAAGATGATTGCGTCGTCGGGCGGCTCGGGCGGGAGCTACGGCGTGATTGCGTTCTATCACCCGGTTGAGACATGTCTCACGGTGGTTCTTATCAATGCCACGGGCACTGTCGAGACCGCGAACCTCAGTGTGACGGGCAGCTATCAGCCGGCGAACTTCAAAGTGATACAGTCAACCAACACGACCGATGAGGTCGACATGGGGACCGTGGCGCTCAACGGGAGCGTGGCGCTGGCGCCGAACAGCATCACGACACTGGTGGCCGGCAACTACCTGACCGATGCCGTCGCGGTGCGCCAGGAACCTTCCCGCGCGGCGGCCCCGGCGAGTCGCGCCCAGAGTAGTACTCGCAGCGTGTACGCGCTTGACGGACGGTTGGTGGGCAGGCTGGACAATGTCTCTGCACCGTCGGCCGAGATGCGCCTGACCCCGGGCGTGTATTGCACCGACCATGTCGGCGCAGCAGCCCGTCGAGGAGTGGTGCTGAGCAGGTAGTCTGGCCGTGCCGCCGCTGAGCGACAGCTCAGCGGAGCACTGAGAGATGCCCCGTGTGTCCGGAAGCCTGCAGTGTTGCTTTCGCGGCATGCGGGGTGTTTTGTTTCAGCAGACGTCCCCCGAGGTCGGTCGAGACCGCCGGGATGCCCGGGAACGGATCCACCAGGCCCCGTGCGACTACCTGCCTGACTGCACCGACCGCGCCCGACTCCAGGGCACCCATGTCGATGCGACCCTCGGCGACACGTGTCTCTCCCACGGCGTCAAGTGTTCCCGAACCGGTTGTGTCGGTGCTGCCGGTGTTGATACAGGGCGAGCCGGCCCCAAGCGACCAGTCGGCGTCCAGACCGTCGGTCAGCGCGCCGATGCCGTTGGATGGGGCCGAGAAGAGCGGGTTGTCGGTCGTGTTGTCCTGCCAGCTCGCAGCCCCGGAGAACTCTGTCTGTCCCGACTCGACAGCGCAGAAACTCACCGCAGGGCTCGAGCTGCTGACCAGCCCCTGGTTGCCGCCCCACGTTGCGCGATTGCCCCACAGGATACCGTTTCGCACCTCGGCGTCCGAACCCTCAAGTGCCGCCACCCCGGCGCCTTCCTCGGCCATGTTGTTGGCGATGGTGGCGTTGAGGATGGTGCTTGCGGCGTTGCGGAGACAGACACCGCCACCATAGGTGCCGGCGTTGTTGTTGGCGATGACATTGGAGACCAGAACCGTGGCCCCGTCCTGACAGAACACCCCGCCACCGTCACGCGCGCCGTTGTTGCAGATGATGTTACGCAGCACACGGGCCTGGGGTGAGCTGACAAGGTAGATTCCTCCCCCGTCGCGCTGGGCCGTGTTGTAGGCAACCGTGTTGCCTTCGATGAGTGCCGTCGACTGCTGCACGTAGATGCCGCCACCATGGTAGTTCTGGCTCATGATTCCTGTGGCACGGTTGTCGGTGACCTTGTTGCCGAGCACCTGTGCGGCCGAGGTGCGCAGACAGATCGCGCCGCCCGTAATGGCAGTGTTGTCGCGTAGCGCGCAACCGGCTATCCGGGGGCTGGCGTTGGTGACGTAGATGGCGCCGCCGAGGCCGTTAGAGGACGTGCCCGGGGCCTGGTTGTTGCGGAACTCGCAGTCGCTGATCGTGATGTCGGCCTGGCTCGCCAGGTAGATGGCGCCGCCGTACCGTGCCATGTTTGTGCGGAACGATGAGTTGCTCGCGCGGAGCTTCGAGAACCCCTCGACCAGCAGCACTCCGCCCGTCCCGTCGCCGCCGTTGCCGTCCGCCTTGCCGTCCTGCAGGATGCAGTGCAGAAGCAGCGAGGAGTCGTTGGAGGCGGCGGTGGACTGGAACCTCAGGCCGTACCAGCCGGTACCCGTGGAAGCAGCCTGGAAGCGGATGCTGTCGCCGGGCACACCCGCGGCGACTATCCGGCCGGAGACGATGAGACGGTACTTGCCCTGGGCGATTACCACGGTGCCCGGTTCGACAGTCACTGTGACCCCGTTGGCCACGGTGACATCGGCGGTCAACCGTACCGTGTCCGACCACTGGGCGTTGACCGATACCGTGCCACTGACATCCAGCCCATGTGCACGCCCTGTTGTCAGAAGACACGTTGCGAAGACCACACCGGCGATCCGTGCTCTCAGATCCACGTCAAGGCTCCTTCATGTGGGTGCCACTGCATCTCCCCCCTGTGGGGCAGGACAATCACCACCCGGCGGCAGAAGGGGGGAGCTGGAGATTGCCGCCGGGTGGCAACGGTAACAGCGTGCGCTACCGCACGCGCACTACGGCGTTGGTGCAGCGCGCGTCGGTCAGGAACCTGACTCCGGTAGCACTTCCTGCCGGCGACAGCCTGCGACCCGTGAGATCATACACCACCGCGTTGCGCATGGCAATGGCCGTCCGCGGCGTTGCCGTGGCGACGGCGGGGTTCGCCACCGGCACCGCATCGGCGATCACGCCGACATTGATCGGCAACGGGTAGCGCGTGCTCGACGACGAGTGCACCGCGGCGACGTATGTCTGCGCCAGCGGCTGCGCGGGGAGTGTGAAGGTCAGTTCGGGCGCGCCGCTGGTGACCTCGCCGATCTTGCTGGCCCCGTGGAAAAACTCGATGCGGTTCCACGCGAAGCTGCCGGCGGTGACACGCAGCGTGGCCTCGGTCCCAGGCTGCACGACAGTCCACGGGTCTCCCGGGATTGTCCACTCGGCAAGCATGCCGTTCACCTCGAGGTCCAGCGTCGGGTCGGTGAACCAGTGCACTTCACTGCGGAAGATGGTAGCGATGTCGCGGTCGAGAAGCCACATGGCAGCAGACTGGCTGCCGGAGTAGGCGGGGAACGTGTCGATCGTGATGATGTCCGTGCGCCAGTCGGTGGAGGCAAGCCAGCCGCTGTTCTCGGCAATGGGCTTCAGTTGCACCGGACCGTCGATGCGCGGGTTGTAGTTGTCGGGGTAGCGCAGCGCGATGCATTTCTCCCAGAACGGACGGTACAGGTGCGATATCCGCCAGTACTCGTGCCCCATCCCCTTGACCTCAAACCACGACCACAGCGAGCCGCGCGCGCGGGAGCCGCCGATGATCGTGTTGTGATTGTTGCGGTTGAAGTCGTTCTCGCCGACACCGAAGATGCCGGGCACCTTGATGGCGTCCGCGGTGGGTGGGTTGGGGTTGAACCCCGCACAGCAGCCCGGGGTGACACACAGGATCTTGTGCGGGATGGTGTTGGTCAATGAATAAGCCGTGGCGCCCGCGTTGGAGCCGCCGAGCGGGATGAGAGGAACGTTCTCGATCTCGGGGTTGGTGCCCAAGTCCGAGAACTCCTCGAGCGCCTTCAGCAGCAGGTTGGTGTTCTTCATGTTGTACTCGCTGCCGCACATATGCGAGGTGGCCATGAGCCCCCAACCGAACTCCTTGGCAAACTGCATCATCTCCTTGCCGTCACCCTCGCCGCGAGCCCACGCACGGTTGTCGGCCCCTGGGCAGCCGCCGTGGCTGCCCAGGTAGAAGAACCCCTTGACCGGCGTGTTCGTATCGGGCACGCTGGCCTGGATCAACTCCTGCGTGGCTACATCGGTGTTCAGTTCGTTGCGCCACGTGTAGATCAGCCCCACGCGACGAGCCTCAGCGAAACCCAGGCTCACATACCCCAGACAGCACGCCACCACGGCCGCCGTCCACCACGCGTGCGTACCCCTTCGTGCGTTCATCCTACGCCCCCTCCCCCTCCACCAGTGTGATGAGAGTTCCCTCTTCCCTGCCCCCAAGTGTCTAATAG
>CAZJJT010000477.1:0-4057 GCA_964546395.1 uncultured Fibrobacterota bacterium | reverse complement strand
GCATGTCCTCCTGCGGCAACCTGCCTATCCGCCGCAGAATGTCCTTCTCCACCTGTTCCCCGGTACGCTCAAATCTCGAAAACTGCATCGTATACACCGCCCGTCCCTGACTCAACGAGCGCAGCGCAGTTGCGTATCCAAACGTCTCCGCCAACGGCACCTCGGCGTCGATTACCTGGCTGTCAAGCCGGTGCGACAGGCCGAGCATCGCTCCCCGACGGGCATTCAGGTCGTTGATCACCGGTCCAACATACTCGGCAGGCACCACCACCTCTACCGCCATCACCGGCTCCAACACCGCCGGCCGGGCCCGCTCGCAGAACGACTTGAATGACATCGCGCCCGCTATCTTGAACGCCATCTCGTTCGAATCGTCCTCACGCAAGCTCACCCGGTGAAGCACCACGCGCACACCTGACACCGGGAAGCCCGCGTACGGCCCGCCACTGCTCGACTCCATCACTCCCTGCCGGAACGCAGCCACAAACGCCGCCGGCACCAACGGATCCTTCACCCGTGACTCGAATTCCACCTGGACCGCCGCCTCGTCCGGGGCTACCTCGAGTTCGCACGCCGCATACAGCGTCCGGTTTCCCAGCGTCTGCGCGAATTCGTACGGCTCGCGCAGGCTCCGCGTCACCGTCTCCCGGTACGACACCTGCGGCTTGCCCACATGCGCCTCGACACGGAACTCCTTCACCAGCCGGTCGACGAGGATCTCCAGGTGAAGCTCCCCCATGCCCGCTATCAGCTTCTGCCCCGTGTCCTTGTCGATATCCACATGCACGGTCGGGTCCTCGTCCGCCAGCCGCTCCAGCGCGTTGTTGAGCTTCTCCTCATCCGCGGCCGTCTTCGGCTCTATCGCCCGCGACACCACCGGTTCCGGAAACACCATCGACTCGAACACCACCTGGTGCTTCAGCGAGCACAGCGTGTCACCGGTCTTGGCCTCGCGCAACCCGACCACTCCCACGATATCTCCCGGCAACATGCGCTCAAGCGCTGTGCGCTTGGTGGACTGAAGGTGGAAGATGCGCTGGATGCGCTCCCGCTTGTCGGCGCGCGGGTTGTACACCACCTCGCGCTCCGCCACCGTCCCCGAGTACACCCGCACGAACGCCAGGCGCCCCACATGTGCGTCGGTGGCGATCTTGAACACAATGCCCGAGAACGGCTCTTTCGGATCAGGCACCCGCCCGACCTTCTTGCCCGATCCCGGTTCGCTGCCGTGCACCTCGCCGCGGTCGAGCGGTGAAGGAAGCAGGTCAACCACGGCGTCGATTACCGGCTGCACGCCGCGCCGCTTGAACGACGAGCCGCAGAGCACCGGGCAGAACGCGCCCGCCAGCGTACCAGCCCGCAACGCCCGCCACACCGCTTCCTCGGCAGGCTCCTGCTCGTCCAGCAACGCCTGCATCAGCTCCTCGTCGTGGTCACACGCCGCTTCGAGCATCACCGCACGCGCTTCGCGCGCATCGTCCTCGAGTTCAGCCGGCACCGCCGCGTACTCGGGCTGAACCCCCATGCGCTCTTCCGGGAACCGTACGGCTTTCATCCGCACCAGGTCCACCAGTCCCTCGAACCGCTCTTCACGGCCAATCGGCAACTGGATCGGCACCGGTCGCGCCTGCAGCTTCTCGCGAACCATGTCCACCACGCGGCGGAAATCCGCGCCAAGGCGGTCCATCTTGTTGACGTATGCGATCCGGGGAACGTGGTATCGGTTGGCCTGTCTCCAGACCGTTTCCGATTGAGGTTCTACGCCTCCAACCGAATCGAAGATGGCAACTGCGCCATCAAGAACTCTCAAAGAACGCTCGACCTCAACCGTGAAGTCGACATGGCCGGGAGTATCGATAATGTTGATCCGATGCTGCCGCCATGTACACGAAACCGCTGCCGCTGTTATTGTGATCCCCCGTTCGCGCTCCTGCTCCATCCAGTCGGTGACTGTGTTGCCGTCATCGACCTCACCCATCCGATGAATCAGGCCCGCGTAATAGAGGATTCGCTCCGTTGTCGTCGTCTTGCCGGCATCGATATGGGAGATGATCCCGATGTTGCGAACACTCCCCAGACCCATGTCACTGCCCATACCGGCTGCACGCCATCACCTTCCGCACCAACGCCGCTGCATCCGCTACCAGCGGAAGTGCGCAAATGCCCTGTTGGCCTCGGCCATCTTGTGAGTGTCGACCTTCTT
The DNA here is from genome assembly GCA_964546395.1 of uncultured Fibrobacterota bacterium. Taxonomy (GTDB): domain Bacteria; phylum Fibrobacterota; class Chitinivibrionia; order Chitinivibrionales; family CAZJJT01; genus CAZJJT01. Next base: position 1,854 of record CAZJJT010000477.1, on the reverse strand, counting down.
GCGCACCGAGGCGCCTTCGTTCTTGTACGCCTGGAGCAATTCGCCCGCAAGCTTCTCCGCCATGCTCTTCTCGGAACGCTCCTTGGCGTAGCCGATAATCCAGCGCATGGCCAGCGACACCTTGCGCTTCGCCGCAACCTCGACCGGCACCTGGTAGTTGGCGCCGCCGATACGACGGGACTTCACCTCGAGCGTGGGCTTGACGTTCTCCACAGCGGTCTTGAACACGTTCAGAGCATCCTCGCCGGTCTTCTGGCCCAGGATATCGATCGCACCGTAGCAGACATGCTCCGCCATGCGCTTCTTGCCCTTGCGGTTGACACTGTTGATGAACTGCTGCACCAGCACGCTGCTGAACCTGGGATCCGGAGGTGTTTCGCGTTTGCGCGCACCGCGTCTTCGTGACATGCCCTGAACCCTTTACTTGCCCTTCGGCTTCTTCGCGCCGTACTTTGAACGGCCCCGCTTGCGCTCCTGCACACCCTGCGTGTCCAGCGCGCCACGGATGATATGATACCGTACTCCCGGCACATCCTTCACTCGCCCGCCGCGAATCAGCACGATTGAGTGTTCCTGAAGGTTGTGACCCTCTCCCGGGATATACGCGTTAACCTCGATATGGTTTGTCAAGCGCACACGCGCAATCTTGCGCAACGCCGAATTCGGCTTCTTCGGTGTCTGTGTAAATACGCGCGTGCACACACCCCGCCGCTGCGGACAGCGCTGCATCGCACGGGCAAGGCTACGGTTGGCCTCCTCCTTGCGCCCTTTGCGAACCAGCTGGTTAATCGTAGGCACCTACATCGTCCTTTGCTCAAGGGAATCGACAAAAATACTATTGCAACAACGCAGAGATCAAATGCTTAACTTCAACTCGGCCGCCCTCAGGCCAGCTCCCCCCCAATATCCATGAAATCCCCGTGTGCATCGTGCTCCTCAACCTGCACCGCCTCAGTCTCCATGTCCCGCACCTTCAGGCTGCGATACCCCCTGCTCCCGGTCCCGCTCGGAATCAGGTTGCCCATGATCAGGTTCTCCTTGAGGCCCCGCAGACGGTCCACCCGGCCCTCAACCGCCGCACGCGACAACACCTTCGTCGTCTCCTGGAACGACGCCGCGCTCAGGAACGACTCGGTTGACAGCGACGCCTTGGTAATTCCCTGCAGGTACGGCGTGAACGTCGCCGGCTCCCCACCGTCCCCAACCACCTGCTCGTTCTCAACACGCAGTCGCCGGCGGTCCACCAGGTCCCCCTCCAGAAACGAGGTGTCACCCGAGTTCTCCACCCGTACCTTGCGCAGCATCTGGCTGATAATCACCTCAATATGCTTGTCGTTGATTGTCACGCCCTGCAGCCGGTACACCGCCTGGATCTCGTCCAGGAGGTAGTTCTGGACAGTCGACTCGCCGCTCACCCGGAGCACGTCGTGCGGGTCAATCGCGCCCTCCGACAGACGGTCGCCGGCCCGTACGCGGTCTCCCTCGTGCACCCTGAGGTGCTTGCCGATCTCGATGAGATACTTGCGCAACTCGCCCTGTTCGTTCTCAACGAACAGCACTCGGTTGTTGCGCTCGGTCCGCGCGCTCTCGTCCTCCGGGAACTTCACCATCCCGTCAATTTCCGCCACCACCGCGCTGTTCTTCGGCCGTCGCGCCTCAAACAACTCCGCCACCCGCGGCAACCCGCCCGTGATATCACGGCTCTTGCCGCTCTCACGCGGAATCTTCACCAGGATGTCACCCTCCGACACCGGCGCGCCATCCCGAACCTGCAGGGACCCGCCAGTCGGCACCGTGACGTTTGCCACGCGCGCCCCCGAAGCATCCAGGACATGGACATGCGGATGGAGCCGC
>CAZJJT010000476.1:3790-4082 GCA_964546395.1 uncultured Fibrobacterota bacterium | reverse complement strand
AGCTCTGGATCCTGCCCAGGGTGAACATCTCCTGTCTGTTCCACCAGACCCGCAGCCCTTCCTCGACTCCCAGGTAGAGCAACGCCTCGCACTCCTCGGGCACCACCACGTAGGTAAACAGGAAGCAGCAGCTCTTCATGTCTTCGCGCAGGGGATAGAGCATCTTCGGTCCGTTGCCCCGCAGGTAGGTAACTTCCCAGCCTCGCAGCGACCCGTCCCTTACCACAAACTGCGCTGCGCTGTCGAACTCGACCGTATCGGGCCCAAGACTGCGATGGCTCCCGCTGATCCA
>CAZJJT010000476.1:0-3780 GCA_964546395.1 uncultured Fibrobacterota bacterium | reverse complement strand
GAGGGCAAATGGCCCAACCATCCACCAGGCAGGCACCATGCCGATGTCGTGCGCCACCCGCATGGCTTCGGTCGTGTCGCCACTGACGATCAGGTAGCGGGTTGCCCCGAGAAGGTGGGGCAAGCGGTTGGCAGGCACGTCCCATACGCGTGCGAGCGCGGTGTCGAACGCAGCGCGATCGCGCTCCGAAACGGCCCGATCAAGCCGTCCGAAGAGCGGTCCCGCAGACGAGCAGAGGGCACGATGGACCAGTGTGAACTCGCCCGTGTCCGGCGTCGCGCTGAACAGCGAGCACAGGGCCGGCACAGCCGCCGTATCGCTCATGCTGGCGCACACTTCAAGTGCCGCCCGGCGGACCGCACTCGCGGTGTCCCCGAGGAGCGGCAGGAACTCCTCACCGTAGCCCTCGCGCTGCTGGTTCCTCGCAAGGAGCTGGAGTATCTGGAGCGCCTGTACGCGTCCGCGTCGACTCCTGCGCGGATTGCGGGAATAGCGCACCAGGGCCGGCGCTGCATTCCCACTGCCCATCACGATATCGTCACGCGCTTCCCTGAACAGCGCGTCGGTCCTGCCGAGCTTGCGCAGCGCCCGCTCAGCGGGGGTTGAGCCTCCTACGCGCAGCGCGAAGAGCAGCGCTACCACCAGGAGTGCGGACAACGCGACGTAGATGCGCACGGTTCTGCTCACTGTGCCTCCATCCGCAGGAACGCGGTGTACCCGATCAGCAGGAACAGCACACAGGTCGCGGCGAGGATCGCTGTGTCCAGGAGACCGCCGCTGAGCGCGGCGACGAGTGGCTGCCGGGGAGGGTGGAACTGGGGGAACGTCTCGGGAGTGATGTTGTTCGGGTCGCCCCCAGTCCGGAGGTATTCGATCATCCGATCCATCCGGCCCTGTGAGACCTCCTCCAGGTGCGTGCGGAGAGCCACCTCGTGAGCGAAGCCCGTGCCGGCGAATGAGAGGCACGCGTTCTGAAGGCATCCGTAGGGAGACAGGCGCGCGAGCCACTGCGCCAGCCAGTTGGCGTGTTGCTCCTGTCGCGTGAGTTGATCGAGGATGGTGTTGATGTCGCGGCACTGGAGCTGGTACCACAACTGATCGCCCATGTTGCGGATACCGCGCCAGATACGCATCTTCTCGTCATCCCACTTCGTACCGCGCAGGTTAGCCACATCGATGCCGTGCCGGGCAAGCTCACCGTCCATGTAGGCGCGGAACAGCGAGTCCTGCCTGGCACGGGGATAGTCAACCGAAATGCGTCCCCGCAGGACATTCATCTGCGGGTTCTCGGGCCTGCACACGCTGTAGGCGATTGGGGAACTTGCGGCAGGTACCGCGATCACGAGCACTGCCCAGACCGTGAGCAGCAGCAGGGCGACAGTTGCCGAACTGCGGCACAGCGTCGACATCATCATGCCCAGCGAGTATATCGTGGCCACGTACAGCAGACATGCCGCCGCGACGGCGGCGAGGCGGCCCCATGCCGCCGCGTCCACGGTCGTGCGCGTGTTGAGTTCGAGTACGACGGCAATCAGCAGCAGTGACATGACACAGGGCACTGCCACGCTCAGCAGCCCTCCGAGCCACTTGGCAAGGAACACCTTGTCGCGGGGAAGGGGTGAAGCGAGGACAACCTTGAGAGTGCCTGACTCGCGTTCACCGGCCACCGAATCGTGGCAGAGCACGAAGATGAGAAGACTGACGATAACGCCGACCACGAACACGATGTCCAGCGAGGGGAAGAAGGCGCGGATCGGGTTGCGGCTCAGTTCGCCCTTGAACCAGGAGTAGCGTGCAGCGAACAGCGTGGTGGTCTCGTCGGGGTTCCTCTCTCCGCCGACGGCGCACACACTGAGCATCTCCGGCGGTCGGGCGACCCGGTAGCCAAGGATGTCGGTACGGGTCGTAGCGGACAGCGCACGGCTTCGGAACAGCCCGGCATTCACTTCGTAGTCGGCTTTGCGGCCCAGGTAGTCACTGAACATGACCCCGAAACTGCTTACCATGAGCAGCGTGATAACCACGTAGGCGAGTATGAACCGGTGGTTCAGGAGGTTGTTGAGGAGTTCTTTGCGGATGAGAGTGCTGAACATGATGAACGGCGTGCGGGAGACGGCATGTGCGATACGGGGCCAGGTTCCTGTCACCGTCTGAGCGGAACCTCTACGCCATATGCCCTCTACCTACCTTCCTCCCTATCTAGGGTCGTACCTCATGAACCCGGCGTAGCTCGCCATGAAGAGCAGCACCGCTCCCAATACCAGGTACCCCACGTCGAACAGCGAGCCCAGCATGGCGGAGCCGAAACGGCCGCTCGTGGGCTCAAACGCCGGGTACGCCTCGGCGCCGTACGCGGTTCCGACCTCCTCGTCTTCGCGCTGCCGCTTCTTCGCTTCCGACTCCAGTTCGGCCACCTCAACAGTGAACCGCTGGTTGTACAGTTGATGGTCGCGTATGGTCTGCATGAAATCGGATACGCCGGTGCCGGCAAGACCGGTGACAGCGTACATGAAGGCGGCCGCGGGTGAAGCGCGGGACATGGCCTGCGCCAGATGGGCCTGGTTGGAGACACGTGCCTGGTACAGCGCGTCCAGTTTCTCGGCCCGGCGGGCCGTCTCGACATCGAGCCGTGGCAGCAGCTCTGATCCCCACATCTGGCCGGCGTTCTCGAACTTCTGGGTCTCCCAGGCCGAGAGCGACCAGGCCGTGGCAGAGTCATCGACTATCTCGTCTCGGATCGCATCCTTCTCCACGTTGAGCTTGGATATCTGGGGGATCGGTGCAAGACGTGCGGCAGCCATTGGTACGACGTTGGGCACTATCAGCACGAGCACGACCCACGCAAACAGCGCAGCGGCAAGACTCGTTGCACTGTGCGACACGAAGCTGCTGATGGCGGTGCCAAGCGCCTGGAAGAAGACGACGTAGAGAGCGGACAGCCCCATGATGGCGGCAAGGCGCGCTACGCCCTCAGGACCGGTGTCGACACCGCCAACGGTGAGTGCGTACCACAGGCTGAGCGTCCAGCCGATGGCCAGGGGTACCAGTTGGGTCAGCGCGCCGGCGCACACCTTGGAGAGGATGATGGTATCACGCGGGATCGACCCACACAGCAGCACCTTGAGCGTCCCGCGTTCCGACTCTCCGCAGATGGCGTCAAAGGAGAGCACCAGCGCGAGAAGACTCCCGACAATGCATACGACCGTTGCGACATCGAACGCCAGGTTGTACTCGAAGCCGGTTGTGTGAAGCTTGCGCGGACCGAGGTACGGGGCGTACCATCCCCCCTGCGAGTAGGCCCGGGTCATCTCGTTCTCGAGGCCGAACACGAAGACGGCAAGGGGATTGGGGGCTTTCTCCACGGCGTGACCGAAGTTTTTGGATGTTCCCCAGTGGCCGTAGGTCTGCATCTCGGCCATGGCCTGGGCGGTACGTGCCTGCAGTTCGGCGTGGTCGACGATCTGCTTGCGATACACGGCCGAACGTACCACGGTTGCGCCGAACACCAGTGCTACGAAGAGCAGCGACACCAGCGCGTAGCGCAGTGACAGCATGTTCTGGAGCAGCTCTTTGCGCAGACAGGTCAGGAACATGTGCGCTCTGGCTTGACGTGATGAAGCCGAGCACCGGCAAGGTCGGAGCCGTTAGTCATCGATCCTCAATTATCAATCTGGACTGGACCTCATCCGCCCACCGACACCTCAACATGCGCCACGTACAACTGTTCGAGGTTCTCGGTCTTGAGTTCCTCGGCGGTACGCGTAACCACGATCTCTCCGT
>CAZJJT010000475.1:0-4085 GCA_964546395.1 uncultured Fibrobacterota bacterium | reverse complement strand
TCATGCATGGGAAAATGCCTCATGCCACATGAATGTATAGCTATTTATGGGACACAACACTAGTTGTTGTCCAGGTCAACATAGTGCCGGCCCCATCCCGCGAAGGACGTCGCTTGATGCATTCTGTCTCAAGCTAACTACGCACAGTGTCAGCATAGAGAGATCAAAGCAATGCCGCGTTTCGCTGAGCCGCCACCAGCCTTCCGCGACCATCTGCGCCAGGCAGGCGTCCCCGATGCTGAACTGCAGAGCTACCAGAAATGGGCCAGGTACTTCCTCGATTTCTGTCAACGCCACGGCCACCAGCCCTCCGATCCGGCCTCGATTGCTCCGTTCATCGACAAGCTTGCCGCCAAAGGACAGCCGCCGTCCGCCAGGGCCCAGGCGAAGCAGGCTGTCCGGCTCCTGCTCGGCCTCGACGAAGGCACGGCATCACCGACCTCCGGCGCTCCGTCCCTCGGTCCGCAGAGTTGGGATGACGCCATGCGGGCGCTGGAAGACCAAATCCGCCGCCGCGCAGACTCGCAGCACCCCAACTGCAGGGTGAAGCCCCAATCCACGAACCGCTCGCACAGTAGTAAGTGAGCGATGCAGTCGCCCCAAATTGTCACATACTATGCATAGTGCAACCGACCCATCGGAGGCGTTCCATGTTCAGAACCCGTACTGGCAGGACCCTGGCGTCTGTCGGACTCCTCGCGTTCTTCTCGCTGGGTGCAGCCCGCACAGACCGCTCCTCGTGCCTTGTCTCGCCCATGTCGATGTACGTGGCGGGGGAATGGTTGTTTGTCTCGGACGAGGGCTCGGGGATCCATGTCTACGCGGCTGCGCGCGGTAGCGCGCCGGCCTACCAGGGAACTATCCCGCTCAGCGGCAACTCCGGTGTGGCCGTCCGCGACAGCGTGATCTACGCCAACTCCTACGGTTCGATCCTGGCGCTGCGGCTCAACGCGGACTGCACAGCCGACACGCTGGCGATTGTGTACGAGGCCCCGTACTGCTGTACGATGCCGATCGACTACATCGATGAGCAGTACCATTCCGGGTGGGGGTGTGCCTGCAGCCGTGCGGTGGAATACGACGCGGTCCCCCTGTCCAGCGGCACCGGCAGCTCGTACGCAGTGTTCGCGGTTATCGACACGTTCCTGTACTACGTGGACGGCATGTCGTTGGTGAGCATGAGCGTTGCGGTGCCCGAGAGCCCGCGCCTGCTCAGCACCACGTACCTGAGTTGGGACCTCGAGACGCTGTTCCCGACAGAGGACTACCTGTTCGTGGGTGCCGCCACCGGCATGTACATTCTCAATCGCCGCCAGTACCCGGCCACCCCGACACTCATCAGCACGTTCGTGCATGCCCGTGCCTGCGACCCCGTCGTGGTGCAGGACACAATCGCCTATCTGACACTTCGCAGCGGCACCGCATGCGGCGCGTTCGAGAACGCGCTGATCGCGGTGAGCATCGCCGACCCCAGTTCGCCGTATGAACTCGGCCGCACGATTCCCAACCAGCCCTACGGGCTGGCGGTACAGGACACGCTCTGCTACGTGGGCCTCGGACACAGCGGCTACTCCCTCTACGACGTGACCCGGCCCGATTCGCTGCTGCACGTGGCAACCTGGAGCACGCCAGCCACCAAGGACTTCATCTGGGACAGCACGCAGCTGTACCTGATGGGGTTCTCGCAGATCGCGGCGTATGATGTGAGCGATCCGGCGAACCCCGTTCGGCTGGGGGTGGTGCAGTAGGTAGAAGGCACGCAGGCGCCGAGGCGCGCAGCGCAGCTGCGCCCCTGCCGGGAACCGGCAGCTATTTTGCCGGTATCATGGCACAGCGGATCCTGCTCATCGAGGATGAACCCTCCATCGCTGACACGATCACCTTCGCACTGAAGAGCGAGGGGTTCGAGCCGGTATGGAAGGTGACCGCGGGCGAGGGGCGGGAGGCGTTCGGCGCGGGTGAGTTCGCGCTCGTGGTACTTGATGTGGGGCTGCCCGATGGCAACGGGTTCGACCTGTGCAGGGAGTTCCGCCGGCACTCCAGCGTTCCGGTGATATTCCTCACGGCGCGCGCCGGCGAGGTCGACCGCGTGGTCGGCCTGGAGATCGGCGCGGACGACTACGTGGTGAAACCGTTCAGCCCGCGCGAGCTTGCGGCGCGTGTCAAGGCGGTCCTGCGCAGGACCACGGCTGTCCCGACAACACCTGCAGCAGCGGCGGCGCCGGAGCACACCGGCCCCTTCGTGGTGGATCAGGAGCGGAAGGTCATCTCGTACCACGGCACAGCGCTTGACCTTTCGCGCTACGAGTTCAAACTGCTCGAAGCACTTCTCTCGCGACCGGGCCAGGTGTTCAGCCGTCGTCAGCTCATGGAAGCGGTGTGGGACGAGCCCGACGTCAGTATGGAGCGCACAGTCGACACGCACATCAAGACGATCCGGCGCAAGCTCGAGGCGGTGAAGGCGGGAGCCGAGGTCATCGAGACCCGAAGAGGATTCGGCTATGCGTTGCATGCGTGATATGCTGACGGCTGCTGTGCTGTTTGTCGATCCGCAGAGGGGGTAGCGTGGGTCCCGACGTGCATGGTCGGGACCGGGGCGAGGGGGAGACCTCCCCCCGCAAGGCAGTTCGCAGGTACTTCTGACCCATGTCCATTCGACTCCAGATAATCACCGGCTTTCTGCTCATCGTGGCCGCGGGGTTCTACTACCTTACCACGTGGGTAATCGACGATATCCGGCCGCACTACCTGAAGTCCATGGAAGAGTCGCTGGTGGACCAGGCGACACTGCTGTCGGCCATGCTCTCGACCCCTTCGGACAGCGACACGGTGGACCTGTCGATGCTTCGCGAGGGGCTCGACCGGGCGTCCCGGCGCCGCTTCGAAGCGCGGATCTACGATGTGATCAAGACACAGGTGAACCTTCGGGTATACGTGACCGATACCGCGGGAGTGGTGCTGTACGACTCGGACGGCGGGCGGGACGAGGGGCAGGACTATTCGAAGTGGAACGACGTGGTGCGGACGCTTCGCGGCGAGTACGGTGCGCGGGCCACACGCGCTGATGAAGAGGATCCGCTATCGGCGTCGCTGTACGTGGCTGCGCCGGTGGTGCGCGCCGGGCGGGTGGCCGGCGTGCTGAGCGTGGCCAAACCGATCGGCAGTGTCGACCAGTTCGTGCTTCACGCGCGGGCCAAGATCATTGCCGCGGCGAGCCTGGCGGCGCTGGGGGTGGTGGTGCTCGGCGTGCTGCTTTCGATGTGGGTCACACTGCCGCTGCGGCGGCTGACTGCGTATGCGCGGGCGGTGCGGGACGGGCGCAGAGCGCGGTTCCCCAGGCTCGGCGGTGAAGCGGCGGAGCTTGGCGGAGCGCTGGAGGAGATGCGGCAGGCGCTGGAGGGCAAGGCGTATGTCGAGCAGTACGTGCAGTCGCTCACGCACGAGCTGAAGAGTCCGGTGGCGGCGATCCGCGCGGCGTCTGAGCTGCTGCAACAGGAGGACATGAGTGCCGAAGACCGGGAGCGGTTTCTCGGCAACGTCGAGCGCGAGTCGGGGCGGCTGCAGGATGTCATCGAGCGGATGCTCGAGCTGGCCTCGCTGGAGGGACGGCGCGAGCTTCGGGACGCAGAGGAGCTTGATCTCGCCGATCTGCTCGCCGACAGCGTGGCGTCGGCGGCCGATGCGTACGCGGCGAAGGGCGTCGGCCTGCATGCCGATGCTCTCGAGCCATGTCGGGTACGGTGCGAGAGGTTTTTGATCGAGCAGGCTGTCGGCAACCTGCTGAACAACGCGCTCGACTTCACGCCGGAGGGGGGGAGTGTGACCGTATCGGTCAAAAGAGAGAATGGCGCAGCCCACGTGAGCGTTGAGGACACCGGACCGGGCGTGCCTGCCTTCGCACTGGACAAGGTGTTCGACCGTTTCTACTCATTGCCAAGACCCGGGTCGGGCCGCAAGAGTACGGGGCTGGGGTTGGCTTTCGTGCGCCAGGTCGCCGAACTGCACGGCGGCAGCGCGACGCTGGCCAACCGTCCCGAGGGTGGCGCACGCGCACAGCTGCAGTTGCCCGCCGCTGTCTGAGTTGA
>CAZJJT010000474.1:0-4093 GCA_964546395.1 uncultured Fibrobacterota bacterium | reverse complement strand
TTCGCCGCAACCGACAGTGGCGTGTTTGTCTCCACTGACAACGGTCACAACTGGACGAGTGCCAGCACAGGCTTGGGAGACCCAGATGTCACCGTTCTTGCGGCTTCCGGTTCCAACCTTGTCGCCGGCACTCGAAGCGGCGGAGTTTGGCTACGCTCGCTCTCGGAGATGCTTCCTGTCAAGCGGCCGTCGGTTCGAGCAAGCCGCGCCTCATTGTGTCTGAGTCGGGTCCGCTGCAACTCAGTTCAGGGGACTGTCACCATAGCGTTCTCAATCCCCCGTGATGCGACGGTAACCGTAGATGTGATCAACTCGCTGGGGCAAAGGGTCAGCACGCCGATCTCGGACAGGTTCCGCGCGGGCCAGCACCATGTGGACTGGAGCGCGCGGGCGTTGCCCGCGGGAACCTACTTCGTTCGGTTAGCATCCGGTGGGTTCTCGCGGGCTACCAGGTTGGCACAACCGAAGTAACCTCGCGCAGTCACTCGTTGACTCAGCCCGTCGGGCCCAACATGGCAATGGAGTCTGACGGAATTGAGTGCAAAATCCAGGTGAGAAAACGAACCACTTACAATCCCGCAGCTCATTGCCGGCGTTCTAGGTTTGACGACCGTGTGACCGGTGATGTGAGACCTTGCCCGCAAGCCTGGCAATGGGCAGCCCGCCTCCCAAGTCACCTTCGGGGAAATCGTACGCGTAGGGAGGTCGGACCACCCTGTCGATGTATCCCTTGAGGATCGCAGGCGGCTGCACCACTACCAGACTGGGGGGCGAAGCATCTGCGGCAACTATTTTGGTTCTCAGAGCGCGACAGACGCAGGGAGAGTCGAGTGGCCCCTTCTTGTTGCGCATGCCGGCGGGACGCCCGCCAACCCCCGAGCAATGGGAGGCCCCGTGAGACTGAAGGCGCAGGCAGTACTCGCAGCCATAGTGTTCTCCTCGGTATGTTCTGCATACGGAACAGGACTCGCGTACCTCGGGCACGTGATGGACACAGCAACGGCGGTGGTTGGGGTCAGGTTGTTGAGAGGGGCCGAGGCCGCAGCCCAGAGTCCAGATGGACGCCATGTATATGTGGCCGGGTGCAACGACCAAGCGATAGTCTGGTTCACTTGCGCTGCGGCCACCGGTGCACTGACCTTCGCTGGCTCTGTTAAGGACGGACTTGGCGGAGTGGACGGGTTGCGGTACCCGGTGGATGTGAAAGTGAGCCCCGACGGGCGGCATGTTTATGTTGCGAGCTACGGCAGCCCGGCCGTCACGTGGTTCTCTAGAGACTCCGCAACCGGCGATATCCAGTACGGAGGATGTGTGAAGGACACCGGTAGTGTCCTGGGGGCCCTGCATGGCCCTCAGTCGGTTGCAGTCAGTCCCGACGGGAACAATGTGTACGTGACTTCCCCAGGGGGTTCCACGGTGGCGTGGTTCTCCCGCGAGCCCTCAACCGGGTCGCTCACGTACGTTGACAAGTTGACCGAAGGTGTGGGAGGAGTCACCGGACTCGGTCGAGCCTACTATGTAGCAGCCGCGCGGAATGGCAGACATGTGTACATCGCTGCGGACTCGGGCGGCTACGCTGCTTCACTGTTCATCAGAGACACGGCCACAGGTACGTTGACGTACGACCGCAGTTTCTCCGCTCAGTCTGGAGTCGTGGGCTCGCGCTTCATCACGCTCAGCCCTGACGAGTCAACCGCCTATGTGGTGGCCCGCGATCTGCAGGGTAAACGAGTGCTGATCTGGCTTCCTCGGGACGCCGCCAGAGGTACCCTCGGCAAGATCGGAAGCGGCATGTACGAGTACGGGGACTTGCAAGGCGCGCTGCGTTGCGCGGTCAGTCCCGACAGCAGCACAGTGTACTCGGCCGGGAACGACAATGTCACCTGGTTTGCCCGCGACCGCTCGACTGGTGCTCTTGCGTACGTCGGCCGGGTTAGCAGAGGAGACGTCCTGCAAGGGGCAACGTCCGTCATCGTGGGGGTGGGCGCGACGCACGTGTACGCGACGGCCGGGGAGAGCAACGCAGTATCCTGGTACGCGCGTATCCCCAGCACAGGAGCCCTGATCTTCGCCGGCGGTGTCAAGCCAGACACTTCCCGAGGGTTAGGTGGAGTGAGAGGACTCGCGGTCAGTCCTGACGGCAGGCATGTCTACGCTGCGGCGACCAAGGACGATTCGGTTTCGTGGTACAGCCGAGGGCCTTCCACAGGGCTCCTGGAGTTCGGGGGCGTGGTCGGAGGGCTTGGGCTGGACGGTGCGTCATGGGCTACGGTAAGCCCCGACGGAAACCACGTCTATGTGACGGGAAGCGTTAATGGCGCGATCACGTGGTTCACCCGTAACCCGGTCGCTGGGTCGCTGGTGTACGGTGGCTCTCTGTTCGACGGCGTCGGCGGAGTGGATGGGTTGAGTGGTGCCAGACACGCCGTGCTGAGCCCCGATGGAGGCCGTGTCTACGTGACAGGAGAGACCGACAACGCCATCGCCTGGTTCATCCGGAACTCCGCCACTGGTGCCCTTACGTATGGCGGGAGCATCGCGGATGGGACAGATGGGGTAGATGAATTGGGGGGCATACGTTCTACTGTCCTCAGCCCTGACGGCAAGCACCTCTATGCAGTAGCCAGCATTGACGACGCGCTGACATGGTTCACTCTGGACGAGTCGACAGGTGCCCCTGCATACGGCGGCAGTGTCAGCAACGTGGTTGCTGGCATGGGGGGAGTGTTCGCCGCCGCTGTCAGTCCTGATGGCAACCACGTCTACGCGCTCCTTCGCGGCTTGATGGCGGAATCGGAACTAGCTTGGTATGACCGCGACACGTCAGACGGGTCGCTGGCGTATGGAGGGACTGTGCCAGTTGGGTTCGGAGCGCTTGGGCCGGCCTGCGACATAGCTGTCGGCAGCGATGGGAGTGAAATGTACGTTGTTTCCGACTACGTCGACACCATTGCCTGGTTCACCTGCAACCCAACTAGTGGCGCACTCACCCAGTCCGGCAGCTTCACCGATGACAACAGCTTGCACCTGGCGTTGAGGGGCACGCAGTGCGTGGTTGTCAGTCCCGATGGGAACAATGTATACGCAGCAGCGGCAACGGGGAAGACCATCGAGATGTTTAGGGTCCTTGGTGTCCCGGTGGTTCTCACTTCACCCAACGGAGGCGAGGTGTGGGAAATGGGGTCAGTGCAGAACATCACGTGGACCTCGATGAACAACACCAACGTAAGGATCGAGTACAATCCGGGGAGCGGTTGGGAGGAAATCGCCGCAACGGTGCCCGCCTACACTGGCTTGTTTGAGTGGAGTGTGCCCGATCTCGCGACAACCACCGGTGCGGTTGTCAGAGTAAGTGACCTTGGCGGGGTTTCGAACGACCAGAGCGATTCATCGTTCACCATCAGGGAGCGCCCGACATCGGCGCAGGGCTTGGCGCCAGCAAGCATGAACACGTTCAGATTCTCGGTTGGCGGTCAGGCAGTTGTGTTGGCCACCGCCCTCAGGGATATCAACCGGGTGAGAATCATGGACCTTGGTGGAAGGGTTGTGGCTGAACTGCGCGTGGAGTCAAGCCGGGCAGCCTGGGACTCGTGCGTAGAAGCTGACCGCATTGCCCACGGGGGCGTCTACGTCGTCCGGCTGATGGGGAAGAACGCCAGTGAGTGCTTCAGGGTCACGAAGGTCAGCCGGTAGGGTCTCTGGACATGTATCCTACAGGAACCGCTGCCGCCTCTCGCGCCTGAACCGTCCCGGGTTTGCCGGAGACATGTTTCTCTGCGGAGGAGGGAGATATGTCTGTGCGGAAGCGGCACCCGAAGGAGCTTGGAGAGCGAGCGGTTCGGATGGTGTTTGAGCATGCCGAGAACATGTACTTGGGGAAGCCGTGAGTCCGTGATGCTCCTGCGTCGATGAGTCCCACCGGGCACATCTGGCGCCGACAAGGCCCAGCCGGACACGGTGCCCACAGAGTCTTGTCGTACCACCGGCGCACTCGACACCGCAACCAACTGCATCTTCGTGCGAAGCGACCCCACTTCACCGGGAGGACCGTCCGAGGTGCATACCATGTGGCAGTCTACTGATAACTGATAAG
>CAZJJT010000473.1:0-4099 GCA_964546395.1 uncultured Fibrobacterota bacterium | reverse complement strand
GAAGTGTTCACCACCTGGGTCGAGTCCCGATTCGACATCGACCGCGACCCTGCATACTACCGCGGCAAGCTCGCCGAGCACGGCATGGCTGCAGTCTCGATGCATCTGCCCGAGGTCAAGGCAGGAGACCGCGCGTCACTCGAGCGTGTCGTAAAGGGTGCGCGCTTCGCCGCGGCCCTTGGCGCCACTGTTGTGCTGTACAAGGCAGACTCAATCGACACGTATGCCGCAACTGCGCGTGCGTTCCTGGATGCAATCGAGGGCGTTCCGGTCACTCCAGTCCTGCAGAACCACAGCAAGACGTGCATTGCCACGCTCGAGGATGTGCGCGAGGTGCATGCGCGCGTTGGTGACACGCGGATGATGGCGTTGCTCGAGGTGGGCCACTTTCACGTGGTCGGCACGGGCTGGCGTGAGGCGCATGCATTGCTGGGAGACGCGGTGCGCCTGGTGCATATCAAGGACCTGCGGGATGGGAAATCTGTCGTGTTCGGCACCGGAGAGGTAGATATTCGCGCACTCTTCGCCCATGTGGACTCGGTCGGCTACACGGGCGACTACGTGGTCGAGATTGAGGGCGGCGGCGACAGGACGATGGAAATGCTGGAGAAGTCGGTGGAGTACCTGAGTGGGGTAGTATGACAGCACAGAATGCGGAATACGGAATGCGGAGTGCGGAATGTGGACCGACTTCCCCGTCTACCCGTCTACTCATCCACACATATGCCAGGACCCAACATGTCCACTACTGACTCGGCACGCCTCTGCATGATTGGCGCTGGCAGCCATGCCTCACGCAACATCTACCCGAACTTCATCTTCCTTCAGGGGGCGCGGGTAGTGGCCAACGCCGACCTCGATGTCGAGCGCGCGCGTCGTCTCGCCGCCCTGTGCGGCATCCCGGCTTCGTACAGCGACTACAACGAAATGCTGGCAAAGGAATCGCCCGACGGCGTAATCGTGTGTGTCAACAAGGTGCTCCATGCCCGGATCGCACTTGAGATGCTCCAGCGCGGCACCCCGGTGTACACTGAGAAGCCGAATGCACCGGACTTCGCTACGAGCAGGAGCGTGCTCCAGGCAGCACGTCAGACCGGTGTGCTGTGTCAGGTTGGGTACAAGAAGCGCTTCGCGCCGTCGTACTGCAGAGCCAGGGAGGTTATCGAGGGTGGTGAGTTTGGTGAGCCGACGCTGTTGACGATCCTGAGGACCAAGGGCCCCAGCTGGAGCGGTAACGAGGACAATCCCCAGGACGACTACCTTCTCGACTGGGGATGCCACGCGGTTGACCTGCTGTCGTACCTGTTTGGCCCGGTGGGCCGCGTGCAGGTGTTCAACGCACAGGATACGACCCATGCCTGGTGTGTGAACGTACAGTTCGCCAATGGCGCTGCGGGCAACATGTCGCTCACCAACCGTCCCGGCCCGCTCACGGAGCACGTGACCGCGTTCGGTTCGAAAGGCGTGCGGATTGACGTCGAGAACGCGATTGCCATGACCGCCCGCAGGGGGACCTCGGTGGTCGCTGTCAACGACCCGGAGTGGTCCTGCGGCAGCCGTAACAGCGCGATTGAGCAGGGGTTCCTGCCGGAGCTGCAGGCATTTGTCGATGCGATACGTGATGGTACCCCGCCTGCTTCGACTATCGAGACTGCCACGCACACGATGGCCGTGTACGATGCGATACTGAGGTCTCGCGAAGCGGACGGAGCAGTTGTGACAGTGGAGGCCGCATGAAGGTCGGGATTTCGCGTGTGTCGGGGCCGGGTGACGAGGCATACGAAGTATTCGCTGCGGCGCTACGGGTTCGACGGTGTACAGGCCAAGCCGACGCAGTACGCAGACGGGGGGCTGGATGCCGATGCGTTCGGGAAACGCTACGGCCAACTTGCCGGTCTCGTGCAGGCGGGGTTGGTGGTCTACCCCGGCGATGAGTTCGGCAGGTGGCCCGACATCTTTGCCGACGTCATTGCCTTCGCCGGCACGGTTGGTGCCGGCCACTTGTGCATCTGCTGCGGTGCCGGGAGAGGCGGCGACCCGGTGGGCCGCGCGCGTCTGGCAGCCCAGGCACTCAGCGAGGTCGGCTCGGCTGCTGCCGGGCGCGGTGTCAGTGTATCCATCCACAACCACGCAGACAGCATATTCGAGACCGAGGAGGACCTTGAGCGAATCCTCGACATGGTTGATACCCGCCTGGTTGGGCTGACATTCGATACGGCACACGCTCTCAAGGGGAACATAACGGATCTCGCCGGTGCAGTGCGGACGTTCGCAGGAGTGCTGCGCAACGTGCACCTCAAGGACATGGACACGCAGGGCGCGTTCTGTCCGCTTGGTACGGGGGTGGCCCCGCTTGCGTCGGTTCTCGAGGCGCTTGGAAAGACCGGCTACAAAGAGTGGCTGATTGTGGATGAGGAGTCAAAGGCGTTCAGCACCGACACGGCCTTTCGCATATCGAAGGAGTACCTGGCTTCCCATGTCAACTGACCCCCGCATCTGCATAGTCGGCGCCGGAAACCTGTCTACCAACCGCATCTACCCCTATATCGGTGCGGCAGGCGGGCAACTGGTCGGTGTGTGCGATCTCGACCAGGAGAAGGCGCAGCGCAACGCGCGCCGCTTCGGCGGACAGGTGTACGCAGATGTCGAGGCGATGCTCGCACGTGAGAAACCCGACGGCCTGATAGTCTGTATCACGCCGACCGAACACGTCCGCATTGCCAAGCTGGCCATGCGCCGCGGGATTCCGGTCTACACCGAGAAACCGCCTGCGCCCACGGCCTCCGAGGCGCGCGAGGTCGCCCGCGTATCCGACGAGACCGGTGTTCTGTGCATGACTGCGTTCAAGAAACGGTACAGCATCGCGTATGACACTGCCCGGAAGTGGCTCGACAAGTTCCCGGCAGAGGACCACTACTCGATATCGGTCGACTACGCGTCGGCCGCCTATGCCAATGACCCTGCCAACGAGCGCAGCATCTTCCTGCTCGATTTCTGCATCCACCACATCGACCTGGTCGGGTATCTCATGGGCGATGTTGCCGAGGTGTTTGCGTATACGAAACAGGAGCACTCGTACGCGGTCTCGCTGAGGTTCGTGAGCGGCGCGGTGGGGACGATGAACCTGACTGACGGCCGTTCGTTCCAGTTGCCCACCGAGGAAGTGGAACTGACGGTCAGGGGCGGCAACTTCATGACCATCCACAACTCTTCCAGTTGGCGCATCACCGAGAACGGCAAGGCGTGCGAGTGGCGTGAGCCCCCCACCTTCATCAGTGCCGGTGACAGTGGCTACGAGACCGGCCACCTTGCCGAGATCAAGGAATTCCTCGCCGCGATCGCCGATGGCCACGTGCCCCGGTCGCACATCCGCGAGAGCGCAAAGAGCGTGGCGCTGTACGAGGCGATTGCGCGGTCGGCACGGAAGGGCGAGCAGGTCAAGGTTGAGTATTGCTGAGGAACGTCCCCGCCTGGTCGGCAATCAGCACCCGTACGCCGGCCGAAACGATGCTGCTCCGCTGTCTGCGCCCTTCAGGTGTAAAGACAGCCTTCGCACCGCTCGCTGTCTGCCCTGTCACATGGACCACAGCCCTGGATACGCGCCGCGAACCGGCGCGGGGCGCAGACCGTGCCGCGCTGCCTGCCGCCGCCGTGGGTCCTTCGTAGGTCAGCGATGAGCCCGTGGCCGTGAAGGTGAGTGCCCCCGAGCAGGGAGAGATCGGGGCGCCATCCAGTGTGGTGCCGCTACAGTAGATATTGATGCCGCTGGAGATGACGAAGGCATTCCCGCCCGGCGAGTTGATCGCGGTGTTGATGAACCCGATATCGCTCGGCACGGCGCTGCCCTCCAGTCGCACGCCCTGTCCGGAAGCGTCGGTGACCGTGTTGCTGCGGAAGACCACGGTGGTGACAGGCAGGTTGTCGGCCGACACGAGGATACCGCTGTGGCCGCTCTCCGGGTGAAGGTAGACCGGCTCCACCAGCGTGTTGTCTTCGACCAGCACGTTCTCGACGTGGCCGGACGTGTAGGAACTCTCCGTGGCGATGATGATGCCTGCGGCGGAACTGCGCACGACAGTGTTGCCCCTGATCGTGACAT
>CAZJJT010000472.1:0-4108 GCA_964546395.1 uncultured Fibrobacterota bacterium | reverse complement strand
TTCTTCCACTCCTTCCCGCCACAGCGGACCGATGTCGAACGACCAGAGTATCTCACCGTTATGGATTCTTGCAGCCTGAAGCGTTACGGACTCGTTGAATGCCATACCGTCATTGTGGGCCGAATAGATTCTCCCTCCGCATGAAACATCGGAGCCGAAGTGCCACTTCGTGTACGGTTTTACCCGCCACTGGGTGAGCGTCGGCCACGAGGCAAGATTGTCACGGGAATAGGACGTGTTGCCGGCGTCGTGGTACCTGTGTGTCCAGTCATCCGCGCCTGCCGGGCGATTCTTGGTGATAACTGCCCACGTCCCTGCACCGTCGGTTTCCACCGAAACCCCCGTGCCGCTGAGCCAGTTCTGCAGGGCGGTTGTGGAAAGTCCTGCGCCTTCCGCCGCAGCGCGACCCACAAGGGCGAGACCGCCGGGACGGATAACACGCCGGATCTCACTGAGCGACACCCCCGAAAGGGAGGCGTCTTCGAGATGGGCGTATATCAGCAAATCGATGTAGTTGTCGGCATAAGGCAGCATGCTGCCGTGCGACTGCTCAATGTAGGCTTTCTTTCCGATGAGACCGGTTGCGTAGAGGACGGACCTTGCACCGTCCAGAGCCGGCCCGGAAGAACCCATGGCATGCACAGTCAGAGAAGATCCCTGCGCGAACGCCGCGGCAAGCTCACCCGTACGGCAGTCGGGCAGCGAAACCAGTCCGCCGCCAAGGCTGATTCTTGACAGGCTCGACGTCATCACGGCGTCGGCTTCGGAACGGGTCAACGCCGAGGAGAGCGTTGACGCCAGGACGATTGGCAGTAGCCACTTTGCGTTTACGCGCATGGTGCAGTCCCCTTGTGAAAGGTGAAACCGAACAGCTGTCAGTGCAGTACCAGGCGCGTCCTGTCCGGCGGGTGTTCGGCCGACCGGGCCTCGATCAGATAGATGCCCCTTGCCAGCCGTGTTCCGAGCCGCACCGCTCTGCCGGCTCGGACTGCTGTCGAGGCAACAACTGCGCCGGTCGGTCGGAGCAGCCGGACGGTGCAGTCGTCGCTGGGCGTTGCCACAATGGCCGACCCGGACACACGTGCCGCAAGGTGCATGCCCTCGCCCGGACTGGCGGTCGAAGCGCGCTGCTGCACAGAAGTCGGCGCTGGATAGCGTTCCATGATGTCAAGCAGTGCGCGGTACTTCGGGGCCTCGGCCGGTGCCTGGTTCACCGATTCGAGTGCGCCCCAGGCGCCATGTGGACCCGGCGTGCCGACTGAGGAGAAGTGACAGAACATCTTCCCTCCCAGCTCGACCCACTGCTCGAAGTACTCGACATAGAGCTCGTACATGCGCGGGTGACGGTTGGCGGCGGTAAACAAATCGGTCACGGTCTGGTTCTGGCCCCAGGCCGAGAGGTGCTGGCCGCCTTCGTAGGCGATGAGCCTGATGTCGGTACCGTTCTCCGAGTTGACATCGTCGAGGTAGGCCACAAAGTCCTGGAGCGCCGTACGCAGATTGCCTCTGATACTGGCAAGACAGGTGTCGAGGATCTGGTCAACCGTCCAGTTCTCGATGTCGCTGAGACGGTCGCCGGACAGGCCGCCGCCGAAGTACGGCGCAATGGCGACAGCATCGGTCTTGTGAACTACATCGTCCAGTTCGAGTTTGCGCATGGTAACGTATGTGCTGAACTGCGACCCCATGACACGGACGAAGCGCTCAGTGCCGCCGAATACTTCCTCCCAGATATCGAAAATCTGACCAGAACGGCGACCGGAGTAGCGCCAACCGGCTTCCCAGGGGGTGGATGCGCCGTGTGGATCGAGCCCCTGTGCCACACCCATATCGTTGCAGTACGCGGTTTGGTCGAACATGGAGTTCCATATCTCATTTGAGTACTCAACGTATGTGACAAGATCTGGATTGAGATTGTCGCGCACCACGGTGGCAAACTGGCGAACGTAGTCGTCATCGGCCAGGTGCGGGATGCAGAACCAGGGGTCAGTGTTGGTGCGGTTGCAGTAGTCAATCATGTGTTCCAGCGCCACACCGTTGTCCATGGCCTGGGTATACGTCCCCGCACGCGTGCGGTCAGACCAAGTCGCCACGGTACTGTTGTTGGTACGCCCCCAGTCCATGAATCGGACAACACCAAAGTTCTTCCACCGGTCGAGGAAATCCCCGTGCCAGGGTTCGGAGTCCAGTTCATCCTCGTGACTCGGAAGACAGAGGCGGATGTTGCGCACATGGTTACCGGGTGTCGTTGATTCGAGTTTCAGAAATGGAGCATTCGCTCGCGCCCTCACTTCGATGCGGCCGGGGGACACCTCGTTGTAGCTCTCTTCCTGCCAGAACGATACGCGCCCGGTACCGTCGTAGGTGCAGATGTACGTACTGTCGGGGTTCATCGAGGTGAAGTTGTCCGTGAGGGCACCGAACAGAACCATGTCGGCGCTCTGGTCGGGATCAAGACTGGTAATCCAGCCCAGCGAATCGTAGTTCACTGGTCCGCCCCCACACCAGTCTGCGCCCGTACGCTGCGGGCACCAGGTGCGTGACTGCATGATGATGTCTTTCCAGATTGGCTCGGTGCCATAGTCCGCAATGCCCGCCATGTTGATCCCAAGGTAGAACTGGTCGGGCACCGTTGCCGCGAGTGCGACACGCGTGCACAGGGCCGCTGCAACACACATTCTGCTCGTTATGCTCATCACAGCTGCCTCCTCGTTGTCAGGAGTCGTGTCCCAGTGCGCGCTGTTGGAGCGTCTCCCAGGCCACCCGTTCGAGAAAAGCCGCCATCTCATCTGGCACTTTCAGTTGGCCGACCAGCGTCTCGGGGTCGGCGATCTCCTCGGGATTCGTTCCGGCGATGGCCCCGTACAGCATGCATGCGGCCAGGTAGCTTGCCGCAAAGCCGGGGTGCACGCCGTCCGGATCGTGCAGGGCCATACCCGGACGCTCCTTGAGAACGTTCAGGTAGCCGTGCCCAACAGGAACAAACTGACATCCTGTCTCCTCCGCCAGCGCCGCCAGGCCCAACCGGGCGAGTTGCTCCTCCCCTTCTTCGACACCCACATCAGGACCCACGGCATCCTCCAGGAGCAGCACGCGTGAGCCTTTCGCCAAGAGCGCAGGAACGACTTCGCGAACAACGTCTTTGTCCTCGTCGGTATAGATTGCCTGGAGAGAAACGATATCGTGGGTGCTGTCAGTGAGACGTGGCAGCAGCCGTCCGCTCCTCTTGTGGGCCGCCAAGCCCACGCCGGGACGGTACTGCCCCCTGGCCCGGACACGCATGCCTGTGTTCGCGTGAATGAGCCGCTCAACGGTCTCGGGCATACCCCAGAAGAAGGTTCTGCTGTTGCCCACAAACAGCACACTGGCGGCCCCGGGTTCTGCGGGACGGGAATCGTAGTCGGCAGCCATTGCCTCGCCGTCAGGTTCGGTGAGACGCACAGCCCTTACCGGACCCTCGGTACCGCGCAGCAACTCCAACGCCTGTATGACCGGTCCAGACTTGCCGTCCACCGCGGCAAAAGAGATCTCCAGACCGTCGGAGTCCACACCGATACCTGCTATCTCGTACACGACAGGGCGGGCGAAGCCGCCGCCTTCGCGGACCGGGTCGAGCGCGTCGATGACCGTCTTCCCATTGGTGCCGACGCTGAACACGCGTAGGCCGGCGTGCCAGTGGCACTCAAATGTCTCCATCGTGTGCAAACGGACAACGTAGGAACCGGGGGCAAGAGCGAAACGGAACGCCTTCAGGCCGTGGCGTTCGGTCCGGTACACGGGCTCCATTCCCGGTTTGCAGTGGAGGGGGAGCGATTCCTCCCGCTCCCAGGTCCCACCACCCAGCACCTGCCACCGGGCGCCATTGCTGTCCGTTGTGTCGGCGAGCCACACGTTCCCCTCGCGGTCCGTGTAGTCGGCACGGGCGCCGCAGCTGATACGTACGAGTGGATGCCGATTCTCGAGGGAGTGCACAGACAGGACGGCCGGCAGTGTGGCCATGAACCACCTTCTCACTGTTGCAGATCCGGAGGTGTGCTGCAGTGGCATTCTGGGCTCCTGTTCACACATGGCACTGTATCCACGGGTCCCCGCCACCAGGGAGGGACAG
>CAZJJT010000471.1:0-4111 GCA_964546395.1 uncultured Fibrobacterota bacterium | reverse complement strand
ATCGCCCTCCTGCGGGCTTCCTCGATCAGCCGCTCATCGGCGCTCAAAGTGATGTTTCTGGTCATACTGGCCTCAGTAACACTAGAATAGTGTACACTATCCCAGTATACAACAGAACTGGAGGGCTGTCAACGAAGCAGTATGCCCTGTCCCCCTGTGCCTGTTCCGCCCGTACGTGCGGGAGTCCGACCACACGGCACCTCCGGGCCGCAGATTCACACCGACTGACACGAGTTTCCGGTTCCACTGCACGTCGGCCGCGATGTCAACTGGTGTGCCTTCGAGGAAGGCCGGACAGGAGGGGCGGGGGTAAGAGAGTAAGGCGGCGACGCGCTGGACTCACCCGGTCAATCATGTGCGCTGTGTGTTGCACTCGTACACATGACTCACCGTCTCCAGCCCCTCGTGCAGCACGAACCCCAGCCGCTCGTAGAAGCCGTCCGCAGAGCCGTCCTTCGGCGTGCGGGTCGTGACGAGTTCGTAGTGCGTGCGGGCGAACTCAAGAATCTGCGTGAGAAGGAGTCTGCCGATGCCCTGCTTCCGGGATGACTTCACCACGTAGAGATGTCGGATACGGCCATACTGTGGCAGGTGCAGGTACGGCTCTTCGCATATGCCGCCGATGCCCAGTACCCGACGGCCGTCGACGTGCGCAAGGAGCAACTCCTTGGGCCCAGAGAAGCTCATCACGCCGGAACGCCACTCGTCTACCAGTCTGCGGACCATGCGGAATCCCTGTGCCTGCGACTCCTCAAGGATGAGCTCGAGGTCGAAGTCGGTCAGGTCTGTGACAGTGGTCAGCATGGCCGACTATGCCTTCCTGAACGCCTGCGTGTAGTGAACGCCACAAGCCACCTTCGCTTCCTGCCACTGATGAGGGCAGCCGCACACTCCGGCGTTTGCCCGTGCTTCGGCGGTCTCAGTGCTCGCGAACCCGAGCAACGTACATCCCCCTGTCGGTCAGCCCCCCGGCATCGTACCGCACCGCCAGCCCGGCCGACTCGAAGGCGCACTTCATCTGCTCCACTGTGAACAGCCCCAACTCATGGTACTCCTCCAGGTGCGTCACCCCCTCAGCAGTCCCAACCAGGTAGTGGAAGTGTAACACCGAGATGTTGCCCTCAGTCTCGCTCCGGTTCATCCGGCATATCTTGACCGCATCGGTCTCGGCCGTGAGGAGATGCACGTTGCCGGGGTGCCAGGCATCGGGAGTGAACCAGGGCTCCACCAGAACCACACCGCCGGGGTTGAGGTGTTCGCGCAAGCACGTCAGGGCCTGCGCGACCCGTTCGGGAGTCTTGAGGTAGCCGATGGAGCTGAACAAACACATCACGACATCGTAGCGCCTGCCCAGGTCGAACTCAGCCATGTCCGCAGGACTATAGGTCCCACGCGGGTTCTTGGTCTTCGCGATGTCCACGAACTCCTGGTTGATATCGACGCCGTCAACCGAATAGGTATCAGCAAGAAACCGATCGTGCTCGGCCGTCCCGCACGCGACATCCAGAACCGTTCGCGCCGTGGGGTGCTCCCGAGTCACGATCGCACGTATGCCATCCGCCTCCACACGGTAGTCCTTGAAACCGTAGAGCAAGTCGTAGTACTGGGCAGTGTGGCTGAACATGGCAGTCCTCTCTTTATCCCTCATTTCCGGCACCCACCACCACGGGTGTGCGGCCTATCGAATACATGCACCGTTGGGAGAAGTGGAGGGACGCGTCGTCACCGGATTCGCCATGGGGTGTCACCCCTGCCACTTCGACCCCCGACGGCTGCGTGGCATGAATTTGGATTCTGGCACTGTGCTGATCCAAGGGATGTGGCCACGGTCCACCGTGGGTGCCGGCCAACGGCACGCCGCGCACCACCACCCCACCCCGCCGGCTACCCGGCGCAGCACCCGGAAATGCCCCATTCACTTCGAGCAATGAGTTGACAAGGAGCCCAATGTGCGCTCATCTGCCCCACTCACAACCCGAGCCGTCACTTTCGATTATCCAGGATAATCCGAAGCACACACTATGATTATCATATTCTCAACACAGGCAGCGCTACGCCGTCAGAACCCGCAACACCTGTATTTCCAATGTGGTATGACTGCACGTTGCGCAGTCATTGCCTGCTCTCCCCCGCCCGTCCGACGAGTGCGGCAACCTGAGCGTCTGCCCACTCAACCGCCTTCGGGTACAGCCGCAGCAACTCGGGCCGATACTTGGCCGCGTTGGCACTCCCCTCTTTCCGTGCGGTCAACGCGATAGCATAGGCGTCGCAGAGCACAGCCTTCGCGGCGATCTCCTTCTCAAGAGCCGCAGTCTTGCTCAGCATCACCCCATCGCGCCAGAACACCACGGTCCTCGCCAACCAGTGCAGCATGCCGCACAGCCAGATACTCGACTGGCCTTCGTAGCCAGACAGCGTCGCCAGGTCCTCGCGCGTCTGCCGGGCCAGGTCGCCTTGGGCAGGTGGCGTGAACCGCACCGGACTCCCGTGGACCGCCACCGAGTGGTGCGCAAGCATGTACCGGTCGAACGGTGTGACCGGGTTGCCAGGGAAGTGCTTCCGCGTGCTGCCTCCGGCAACGTAGCACCAGCCCTTGCCGTCGGGCGCGTGGCAAAGCGCTTCCGGGACATAGTACCCCTCCATGAACTGACCTGACCGCCAGTCGGGTCGCGCAGCAAATTCGTCCCGCATCTGATCGTGCACATGACCCACGGCTGCCCCGGCCTCAGGAGTGACATCGCCCGGGAGTACAACGCACACGTCAACATCGCTCCACCCGTCACAGTAGTCCCCCAGAACGACACTGCCGGACAGCAGCACACTCACGGGCTGCTGACCAACCACCGCGAGCATCCGCGGCAGCCACCAGTCCAGGATGCACTGCACGGCAGGTAGCGGTCTGAACTCAGGCATTGTACACCCTCATGCACTGCTCCCCTTTCCTGATGGTATTGAAGCTGGGACTGTGCGCCCTCAACCAGCAACAGACCCCACCACAACACCGTCACGGTTGACCACCCAGGGGTCGGTGAGTAGCTCCTTTGCGCCGCGGTTCTGGTTCATGCCCCAGTGGTCACGCCACGCAATGAAGAACGCGGTCTGTGGAAAGTCGTGGCGGATCCATTCGATCAGGCGGCCATAGTCGAACGGTTCAGGAAGCGGCTCAGGACCACACGGCCCGTACTCAGTGATACCGAACGGCTTGCCGGTAGAGAGCAACTGCCGGTACTGCTCCGCAGCTTCCTTCGGAAGGTCCCCCGTGTAGGCGTCGAATCCGACAATGTCGACCACGTCGTCACCCGGGTAGTAGCGAAGTTGGTCGGACTGCGACGAGGGCGAGTAGACCCACAGAAGGTTGTCGAGACCACGCTCTTGCGTGAGGTAGATGCATGTCCGACGCCAGAGTTGCCGGTAGGCATCCGGCTCACCGTTGCCCCACCAGAACCACCCGCCGTTCATCTCGTGGAACGGACGGAACAGCACACTGACGCCGCGGTCGGCAAGCTCGGTGAGCCCGTCACCAATCTGCGCGAGTTGCGCGTGCCAGTTCTGCCAGGCGTCACTCCCCTCCTCCACCACCTGGCGCAGGTCGCAGGCACTGTCCCAGGCAGGGCCGCCGGTCGCCGGGTTGTTTGCATGCACCGACAGCGACACGATGCCACCTCGAGCGGCATACTCGCCAAGCACGCGATTCGTGAGACTGCAGTCAATCGGGTGCGCCTGTTTCTGGTCGTTGGTGTAGTAGTCACCGCTCACCATGGCCGGCCACGCACCGGTCTTCTCGTGGATACCCGCGATCTCATCGAGGCTCGCGTCGTGGTTCCACCGAACGAACTGCCCGGAGAGTACCCGTTGGTCGCTGCGTTCGGGCAGCGACGTGATGTACTGGAGCAGCTTGCGAGTGTGCTCGCCTGCGTGGTGATCATTCAACTGGTGCACACTTCCCCTGGGGCGATTCCCGCATGTTCCGGTAGCAGTCTGCTGTCCACGAGCCCTGATCACGTACGTCGATCGCCACAGATCCGCCATCATGGACTGTGGCAGCGTACCGCTCCTCCACGAATATCACTGATCCCTTCCCGAAAGTCAACGGTATAGCGGTTAAGGGGAC
>CAZJJT010000470.1:2331-4134 GCA_964546395.1 uncultured Fibrobacterota bacterium | reverse complement strand
ATTTGTGCGACGCCCGGGCACCCCATCCCATCGGTTCCTTCGGTGTGCCCAACACGCTATCCCGCAACACATTCCGCGTGTGCCACATGCCCTGCTGCGCAGCCCTCCGCACCAGTGGCACACGCGTTGCGCCGTTAACGGCACAGAACCCAGTCCCCCAACCGAGGAGGCACGGTATGACTGGAGGAGTGAAGAATCGCTGGTTGAAGAAGTTCGTGATGGGCGCAATCGGCAAGCCGCTGCTCAAAGAGCTTGACCGGGCAAGCCACAATCTGAGACAGACACAGGAAGCGATTCTGCTGCGCACCGTTGCGGAGTGCAGGGATACTGCCTACGGACAGGACCATCGGTTCGCCTCTGTCCGGTCCACCGCCGACTACCGCAGCGCCGTCACAATCGGCGACTTCGAGGACCACCGACCGTACGTCGAACGCATGTGCAAGGGTGAAGCGGACGTGCTGTTCCCGGGGAGACCCCTGTTCTACAACACGACCAGCGGCACGACCAACAAGCCGAAGCTGATTCCCGTTTCGAAGCGCTACTTCGAAGAGGCGTACCGCAAGGTCAGCCGCCTGT
Organism: uncultured Fibrobacterota bacterium; assembly: GCA_964546395.1. GTDB lineage: Bacteria > Fibrobacterota > Chitinivibrionia > Chitinivibrionales > CAZJJT01 > CAZJJT01. Next base: position 3,558 of record CAZJJT010000470.1, on the reverse strand, counting down.
GGTTCTACACCTGTCTGCGCGACAACCCGCACATGTTCGACGGCAAGAACCTGTCTTCGGTGGGCCCCGCCGTCGAAGGACACGTGGAGGACGGCACGCCGTTCGGTGCCATCTCGGGCGCCATCTACCAGAGTGTCCCGGGAATTCTCAAGGATGTCTACTGCACACCGTACCCGGTGATGTGCATCGGGGACTACGCGAAGAAGTACTACGCGATGCTGCGGTGCGGCCTCGCGTACAGCATTACCTACGTCGTCGCCGCCAACCCGTCTTCACTGATCCGCTTCCACCAGACCGTGATGGACAACTACGAGGACCTGGTGCGCGATATTCGGGACGGTACGCTGAAGAGCGATGTTGCCGCTGCGCTTCCCGAGGGCACGCGCGAACAGGTGCTTGCGCAGTTCTCGCCCGACCCGGGCCGGGCGAAGCAACTGGAGGCATTGGTGAGCGCGCACGGGGAGCAGCTCCGACCAAAGCACTACTGGCCCGAGCTTGCGCTGGTAAACACATGGAAACAGGGCAACTGCACGCAGGTGATCCCGCAGCTGAGCGGCTATTACCCCGAGTCGACCGCCATTCGCGAGTTCGGCTACCAGGCCAGCGAGGGCCGTGCGGGGATCGCTCTCGGCAACAGCTGGGACTACTCGGTGCTGACAGCACACGTGTATCACTTCGAGTTCATCGCCGAAGCCGAGAAGGATGGCCCCAACCCGGGGGTGTTGCTGGCACACGAGTTGGAAAAGGGCAAGCGCTACTACGTGCTCATAACCAACACGAGCGGGCTGTACCGTTACGATATCAACGACCTGGTGGAAGTCACCGGGTTCTACAACCAGCTTCCGCTGTTCCGCTTCCTCCGCAAAGGCGCCGGGTTCACCAGCCTGACCGGCGAGAAACTCACCGAGTGCCAGGTGCTCGAAGCGATGGACCGCACGCGCGCCTCACAGAAGCTCCCCGTACCCAACTTCGTGCTCGGCTGTGATGAAGCCAGCTTGTGCTACCGTCTGTACCTGGAGTTCCCACGGGAAGCGGATGCGCGGCGCAGGGAGGCATTCGTGGAGGAGTTTGACAGGACGCTGGCCGCGATCAACCCGGAGTACGAGACCAAGCGGGGCAGTGGACGACTGGCTGCGCCATGTGCGCGACAACTGCCGGCCGGCTCGTACGAAGCACTCAAGAGCGTCATGGTCGCCCAGGGGCTCTCGCGCGAGGGGCAGTACAAGA
>CAZJJT010000470.1:0-2321 GCA_964546395.1 uncultured Fibrobacterota bacterium | reverse complement strand
GCTGCTTGCGACCAGCTCTCACTTGAGTTCGTTCAAGCCCCAGGTCCTCGAGATACTCGAGAGCATGGCCACATGAGCCCCGTCGACGTGGTGCGCGAAGACCACGAGGTGAGCAGTGAGGGGTACCGGCTGTGGGCACGGATCGTGCGCCCCGCCGGACCCCGGTCCCGTACTGTCACACTGTTCGTGCACGGACTCACGTTTCCCTCGGTGGCCGACTACGACCTCCCTGTCTGCGGCGCCAGCCTGTGCGAGTACCTCGCGCTGAACGGGCATACCTGCTGCATTTTCGATCTGCGCGGGTACGGTCAGTCTGACAAGCCGCCGTATGGCGAGTCGGTCGGCATGGCCGAACGCGCCCGCGACCTCCTCTCGGTCTGGCAATGGCTGAAAAGCACGCAGGACATGCACATGGTATCGCTGGCCGGCCTGAGCAGCGGCTGCAATACAATTGCCGAGTGCCTCAGGATCTGCCACGAAGTCCCGGAGCGGGTCCTGATGGTGGCGCCGTGCTACCTGCTCAACCCCGCCATGCGTCACTGCCTGAGACGTGCCCGGTCCATACGCGCCCTGCTGACATGCGTGGGGCGGCCCCGTGCCGTCTATGCACGGCTCAGCACCAGGCTTCTGCGCAACAGGCTGTACACCGGCGAAGAAGAGCTGATGGACCGACAGACGTTCGAGCGGTTCCTGTCGGTGTCCATCGAACTCACCAACCCGGGCAGGACCTGGCTGTGCGCCCCCGTCCTTCGCTACCCCGAAGTGCGGGGCATCTCCCGGCTGTGGCAGCCGATCTTCGACGCTTCCGCGCTAACCGCCCCGCTGCTCGTGATTCGTGGCGATGGTGATGAGTTCTGCTGCGCCAGGTCGGCTGAGGCGCTGCTCGCCGATGCCGGCTCCGTCGGGAGTCGCCTGGTGACACTCCCCGACCGCAAGCACGACATCCACCTGTACAAGCGCCACGACGATTTCTTCGAGGAAGTGCACCGGTTCCTCGCCGGTTCGTAGCAGTGTCGACGGCGTCCTATTTGGCCCGTATGCGGTAGCGATACACCAGACGCGCACCCCTCTGGACCGCCTTCTCGTCCTATCCTAACAGGTAGGACCGATGGTCTCGACAGAGGAGAATGCCATGCGCTACGCAATCGTCGCACTGCTGGTTGGGTTGACCGTCTCAACGGCTTCCGCACAGGTGGTTACGCTCCTTCCCGGCTCAGCCGACTCGCGGGACGCCTGCTGGGTGCTTCGTTCGTTTCCCGGACAGACCATGACCACGTACGGCATCAACGGCACGGGCAGTCCGCTCAACGGGTACGTGACCTGGAACAGCTTCCCGGGCGCGACCGGCACATACAAGGTCGAGTTCAGGGCGGTATTGGAGTCGGACGGCGACTCGCCGTACCGGTTCTCTGTCGGTGGTTCGGAGGTGAAATCGGGGCGGTATCCGTTTGCGGACGGATCGCTGAACTGCGATGGCAGCACGTACCGCGAGACCTACCTGCAGTTCGGTGAGCACCAGGTTGCCCAAGGCCAGCAGGTCCGCTACTGGGCCCAGTCGGTGTACCCTTGCGGGAGCAGCCATGGGCAGTACTCACGGTTCCAGGAGCTCAAGTTCACACTGGTGAACACGACGCCCGACAACACGCCGCCGTCGGTGCCGACCGGCGTGCACCTGTCTTCGGCGGCCAACACGAGTATCACGATTGCCTGGAACGCTTCCTCGGACGCCGAGTCCGGCGTGAACAGCTACAACGTGTACCGTGGCACCTCGCTTGTCACGAGCGTTGCCGGCAACCAGACACAGGCGACAATGACAGGGCTGTTGCGTGACACCGAGTACGCGGGAATCGCGGTGAGCGCGGTCAACGGCCGTCAACTGGAGTCGGCGAAGAGCGCGGCGATCACCGTGCGGACCGCCAACGAGAGCGCGCCTTCGGGCACCATGTTCCTGAAGGCCTCTGACGGTGTGCTGTCCAACGGAATGGCACTGGCGTACGGATCGGAGGGGGCCCTGGGTGTCAACGCGGTCTACGGGACGGTCGGCAGCGCCTCCGGGCCAGACGCGAGCAGTTCCCAGGCAACCTACGCGTTCTCGCTCACCGAGTCCGGCACGTACTGCGTCTGGTTCCGTTCACGCTATGAAGCCGACAACGCCAACTCGTGGTGGGTGAGCGCTGACGCGAGCGCAAGTCAGCGTGCGGTCAACGGCACAGATCTGGGTACATGGCACTGGGAGGGGCACATGGATGACGGGGGGGTGAATCTGGGCACGCTCACGCCGGGCGAGCAGACGTTGACCCTGTGGACACGCGAGCCGGCCG
>CAZJJT010000469.1:0-4142 GCA_964546395.1 uncultured Fibrobacterota bacterium | reverse complement strand
CCAGCAGTCGCTGCGCGACCGCGTCGCCCCGCTGGCGCCGCTTGCCTGGGACGACAGTCGCGGCCTGGCGATTGAGGCACTCAGGGCGCTGGAAGCTGCCGGGTGCGTGGAGGGTATGGATACGGTTGCGGCGCTGTTCAGGAGCACCGAGGATGATTCGGTGTTCCAGGCCTGCTACCGCGCATTGAGAAGCGGCATGCGCGTGATCACCCACCGGGCGGACTCGGCGATGCGCGCGGAGGCGGACTCGGCACTCCACGAATGCCTTCGCCTGGCAGAGCCGTTTGTGGGAGGCAAAGCGCCGCTGTACCGCAGACTTGCCGGCTACTTCTGGAACAGAAAAGACACGGCCCTGGCCAGGGACCTGATAGCGCGTGCGCGCACCGCGGAACCGTTCTGGGTTGCCGGGCCGTTCCCCAACAACAACCGCGGCGGCTACGAGCGTGATTTCGGCCCCGAGGGTCGGCCGTTCAGCAGTACCGACACCTGGCCGGTCGGGGGTGGGGAGACGGCGGGCTGGGCGCCCATGCGGTACATGGACGGGCGGGGGTTCTACGATTTCACACGGATGTTTGCCGGGCCCTGCTGTCGTGCATGCTACATGTTTGCCTACGTGCACGTACCGACGGAGCGGGAGGCGCTTCTGCTGCTGGGGCACTTCGAGCCGGCCAAGGCCTGGCTGAACGATACCCTCGTGTACAGCAGCCTGTACTACGGGGCGGCCGACGGCGACGATTTCTGCACGCGTGTTCATCTGCGGGCAGGGCTCAACACGATCCTGATCAAGTCTCTGCAGGACCTGGCCACCTGGGCCCTCGCCCCCAGGATCAGCGACTACCGCGGGGAGAACATGCAGGATGTCACCGTGTCGCTGAGCCCGGAGCCGCCGCCTGCTCCGCCCGGCTCCTGATTGCGATGTGCCATCGCTGACACGACTGGCACACAAGGGGAACGAGCAGGCAATCGGGAACGGCACAGGCCGACTGCGATGACAAGTACGAGTGAGCGCGAGCGATGGTGGGTGGGTACGTCGCCGCCGGCATGGACGGCCCCGCATTCTGCCAACTGTCTGGGCAGCACCTGCCAGGTATGTGGGCAAGTGCTGCCAGTCGTTCGACCCCGGATGCCCCGTTTTGCCAGGTTGGCAGCGTGGCACAGCGTTTGCAGCACCAGTAGGTGAGTGTTCGCGGGATCATCACAATCTCCACCGGGAGGGGGTGCGGTATGAGAGGAGTACTCGGGTGTGCAGTGGCGGTTATCATGGGGCTGGCGCAGGGCGCGCTCGCACAGTGCGATGATCCCTACGACGGGACGCTGTGCGCGGAGCTTCTCACGGCCCAGCAGGCGGGTCAGTTCAGCGCGAGCGATGGCCAGGTATCGGCGTTCTGGAGCCAGTTGAGCGGCGACCGCATCGAACTGGTGGCCCCCGACAACTGCGCCACGGGCGCCTGCGGGTTCGTAGGCACCGATGACGCCTCGATGCTGATCAGGGCGGGGGCAACCACGCAGGGTCTCTACCTCTACGTGGAGGTGCAGGACAACACATTCGTCGACCGCGCCAGTGCCGACGCCTGTTGCGACGATTCGGCCGACCTGTATTTCGACGAACTCAGCGCCAACGATATCTTCACGTGCGGCGGCAGCTGCCTCATCGGATTGTACAACAGCACACTGAGCTACACAACCAACCAGGTCCAGGTGTCGATGGGCGCGACCGCGCCACCGCCCGATTTCCGCTTCGCCTACTACGACGGGACCCTGTGGAGTTGGCAGACACTCAACCTTACGCCTGCCCAGGCGATGGAGTTGTACGGGCTGCAGGTGGAGGTGGTGGCCACAGACGCGACCCACAAAGTGCAGGAGTGGTTCTTCCCGTGGGAGTACCTGGGCGACGGTATCGCGGTCGGCACCGATATCAGCGCGACACGCATCGGGTTTGCGGGCGGCTACAACGACAAAGACGGGGACAACCCTGACCCTGACAAGCTCCGCTGGCCGGGAGCGGGTGACCCGTGGGCAGGTGATGCGCAGACAGTAAACTACTGGGGCGATATCCTGCTTCCGTCCGGTATCACGGTTGAGCCGCTGTCAGTGCGTGGCCCGGTGCGCAGTGTGCGTGATGCAAGGGTACCGGCGGGCGCGAGCGCGGCACGGTTCACGCTGACGGGTCAGCGAGTGGCCGGTGAACGCAACGGCGCGACCGGTGTGATGGTGGAGAAGGTGTCGCGGACGGGACAGGCCGGCAACGTCCGGCTGCAGTGCCGGTTTGAATAAGTGACTCCAGGGCCCTCCCCCGTGCCCAACAACCGGGCACGGGGGACGATGCCCCCGCGCGGTACACGAAGGGAACAAACAGGCGACCGATGGCGGCAGAGGCCGAATGCGGTTATGTGCACTGTGTTCTCCCCATGGCAACACTGCTCCTTGCACTGTGCGGATCGGCGCCGGCGCAGTACCCACGCGCCACGGTCGCACCCAGCCAGCCCACAACCGCTCACCGTCGAGTGCTGGTCACTGGACGGGCGTCTGTGTTCCCGGTGGTCATCTGCGACAGCGCTCGCTGCCGGAACACACACGGTTGCGGTCACGAGCACCCGCAGGAGAGGTGAACGTTCCACGGGTAGCCGTACCAGCGAGAGCAAAACACCGGTTTCCTGAGGTAGATTCCCTTCGCTTCGCACACCCATCCAGGCTGCCCGGTGCCTGCAGAACGGGGCCAACATGGCGCATACGCGTGCACTGACTGGTTTGGCACTTGCCGCGGTCGGCTTCTCCGCGACTGCCGCGGCGCAGGGCGCCCTGGACCACCTGCTCATTGCTGACCTGCGCGACTCGACAACCGAATGCGAGTATCTGGTGCTCGCCCCCTCTGTCCTGCTGTCCAGCGCGTTGCGCCTGGCACACTACCGCGCCGGTTCCGACGGTGAAGACGATATCGAGCTGGCACGCGTGGCACATATCGACACCGTGGTCGCGCAGTTCCCTCCCTCCGAGCCCCTTCGACGCTGCGAATCGCTGTGGCGCGCGGTCAAGTATGCCACGGAGAACTGGCGGACACCGCCGCGGTTCCTCGTGCTGCTCGGCGATGACTCGGTGGGTGTTCGTCCCAGCGACACGGCGTCTCTGAGCTACGGGCTGGTCCCGACATTCTGCAACGTGTACCGCCGGTACCTGGATGTCGACAGTGAAGAAGTGGTGAGTATCGCGTACTCCGACCTCTACTACCGCGCGACGCTCGACTCAGTACCGCCCCGCCGCCCCTACCTGCGCTTCCCCGAGCGCCTCACGCCTCTGGCCCTGGGCCGTATCCCCTGCGAAAACGCCTGGGACTGCAGCGTGTATGTGGACAAAGTGATCCGCTGGGAGTCCACCGCGCGCAACAGGGGGCTCGGCAATACCGTGCTGTGTGCCGCCGACGATGCGTGGCAGGGGACCCGGCCCGACTATATCGGGCACTCGACCTGCACCGAGCGTGTTGCCGAGAACGAACTGCGTGGCCTGTTCAGCAGCAAACTGTACGCGGGGATGTATGCGCGCGACAGCGCCGGCTCACACGCCGAAGCCAGACAGGAGTACTGCCGACTGTCGCAACAGGGCCCCCGGTGGTCTGTCTACTTCGGCCACGGACACCCCGATTCGCTCTCCGACGAGGGCCTGCTGCGCGCCTCCGACGCGCCCTTCATCGGCGCCGACGCCCTGCCGACCATGTTCTTCTCCTTCTCCTGCCACAACGGCGTCTTTGCACGTCGTCCGACACGATCGATGTGCAAGGAGTACCTGTTCGAACCCTACGGAGGCTGTATCGGATACCTGGCCTCCACTGACTACGAGTATGCCTCCACCAACCTGGTGTTTGCCCTCGGCCTCTTTGCCGGCGCAGCCGGCGGCCCCGCGATGTCATTCGGGCAGGCCATGCTGGAGGCCATCTCACACGGCGGACCGTACCTCCCCAACTACCATTCTCTGGGCGACCCCGCGCTGTGCTTTCGCAGGAAAACCGTGGCTCTATCTCTTGGTCTGTCGATGGAGCCCGACAACTCGGTCCTGGTCGTGGTCGATGTTGACCCGGCCGAGCGCACATCGTGTTCATACGAATACCGTATTGCGCGTGCCGACATGGTGACCCTGCTCGACACCAGCGG
>CAZJJT010000468.1:0-4154 GCA_964546395.1 uncultured Fibrobacterota bacterium | reverse complement strand
ACCGCGATGTCGCGGGAGCCAGTGCTGGCCACCGCGCGCTTCATGCCGGTCGTACCATGGTTGTACGCCGTGATTGCCAGGGGCCACGACTGGAGTTCACGGTAGTTGTACGACAACAGCTTCGCTGCGGCAACGGTCGCAAGCACGGGGTCTCGACGGTAGTCGGCTACGTAGTCCACCTTCAGGCCGTACGTCCTGCCCGTACTGCGCATGAACTGCCACAGCCCAGCCGCCCCCACCTTCGAGTACGCGTGCACGTCGAACGACGACTCGACATGCGGCAGATACGCCAGACGCGCAGGCACGCCGTACTCCCTGAGTATGGCACGTATGGTGTCGATGAACATGCCCGAACGCTCAAGCCCCTCGGCGAACCGCTCCTTCTGGCCCTGCTGGAACCGGATGCGCTCTGAGGCGTCCGCCTGGGCCTCCGCCGGCACGTACGCGTCGAGCAGTCTTCTGATCCGGCGCTCCTCGAGTGACCACTCGGACGCGGGAAGCGAAGAGAGGTTGGCAAGTGTCGCCTGTATCTGCACTTCATGCGAGCGAAGGAAATCGCGGCGCCGGCGGCCACTCAGTTCGCCAACGGTTGTCTGGCGGTAGATGAGCAGCGGATAGTCGCGGTCGTGGAACAGCCCCTGCGAGAGGGGGACCTCCGTGTAGATCTTCTTCCAGAACGCGACGTTGGGCTCGAGGATCTGAGGCGTGGCGAACGGATCCGGCTCACTGCTCTGCTGCGAACCGACCGCCGCAACCGCGAACGCAGCGAATAGCAGCGGGCGAAAGATGAAGCGGGCGGGAGTGGACACGGCGCTCTGCGTATTCATCGTGGTGAGTCGAAAGATACAACCCCCGGGTGCGGCTCAGGCGTGGCGCAGCCACACGCTTCGTTGGTATACTGAGAACACACCATGCCGGAACACGGAGGAGGGATGAGCCGACAGCAGGTGGGTGCGGTGACACTGTGTGCGTCGCTGCTGTGCGGTGCGGCGGCCGGGCCGGTGGACACGCTGGTGTGCGACAGTCCGGTGATGCAGCGGCAGATGCGCACCCTCGTGTTTCTTCCCTCGGGCTACGAGGCCAAGCGGGCCCGGGGCCAGCGCTTCCCGGTGGTGTACCTGCTGCACTGTGCCGGGTGCACCGAGGCCAGGTGGGCGGACGCGACCTACGCCGACATCGACGGGGCGCTTGACCGCTATGAGCTGATCGCCGTGGCGCCGTACGACGGGACCAGCGAGTACGGGTACGGATGGTGGTTGGACAGCCCGAAGGTCCCCGGCTCACAACTGGCGACGTTCGTGGCGGTCGAGTTGAAGACGCGGGTGGACTCAGCGTATGCGACACTGACCGACCGCGGGAATACCGCACTGGCGGGGCACAGCATGGGCGGGTTCGGTTCATTCCATCTGCTCATCGAGCACAACAGCGTATTCGGCATCGCCGTACCTATCAAGGCCGGCGTAGACCTGCGCAACCCGCTGCGGACCTCGTGGGGGAGTGACTTCGGCCTGCTGTCGCTCCTGGGGAGTGCACCCGAAGACAGTGTGTACTGGCAGGCTGTCAACGTGCTCGCCAATGCACACCAGCTCGTGGCCACGCAGCAGCGTATTCGCTTCTACAGCGGGCAGTACGACGGGTGGTTCAGTGGCGAGAACCGGGAACTGGACGCGCTGCTCGACAGCCTCGGCGTTGCACACGAATTCGTAGAATTGCAGGAAGACCACTTCGCCGTGGCACCCTCACTGATGCTCGAGGTGTGTGCGTATGTCGACAGTGTGTGCGCGAGAGGGCCGCAGGAGGTCCGGCCGCGTGCGGCACCGGGACGCGGCAGGGGTGGCATGCGCCGCGGTGCACCGGTGTTCGACCTGCGCGGCCAGCGCCGTACCGCAGGGGAGCGGCAGGCGAGGGGCGCTGGAGTGCTCGGGGATCGGGCAAATACTATACTAATCAGATAGGCTTACTGTATATGTGTCCCGACGAAGTATCGAGGTGACTGCCGATGAAACTCTCCGTGCGCAGTGAGTACGCGTGCCTGGCGATGGTTGTGCTGGCCGAGCGCTACAAGAGCGGCACACTGGCGACTGTCGCCGAGATTGCCGAGCGGCAGCAGATTCCGCGCAAGTTCCTGGAGCAGTTGCTGCTGATGCTGCGCAACGCGGGGTATGTCAAGAGCCACCGCGGCAAACAGGGCGGATACCGGCTGAGTCGTGCGCCCCGGGCAATCAGCGTGGCCGAGGTGATCCGGCTGATGGATGGGGCCCTGGCGCCAGTGGAATCGGTAAGCAAGTACTTCTTTGAGCATACGCCTATCGAGCGCAGCCCGAAATTGCTGGCGGTGATGAAAGGTATCAGGGATCACGTCGCCCGGACGCTCGAGAAGCTCACGTTCGCGGACCTGACCTGAGCGCGCGGTACGAACGCGCCAAGGGGTCGGTGTGCAAATGAAACCACAGTAAATACATAGACTTACTTCCAATATGGAGGACGCATGATTCTGGGGATTCCGTGGGAGATTGCTGCGGCAGTGGTTGCCTTGGCGTTCGCCGCCGAGTACGTCGATTCCACACTGGGCATGGGATACGGCACGACGTTGACGCCGTTGCTGATGGGCTTGTTCGGGTTCGAACCGCTGCGCATCGTCCCGGCCATCCTGCTGGCCGAGCTGGTGACGGGGTTCCTGGCGGGGTTCACGCACCACGCTGTGGGCAACGTGGAGCTGATGCCCAAGACGCTGCGCATCACCAGGATCGTCCGGCGCCTGCACGAGCTGGGAGTGCGTGAGAGCTTCAACCGGGGCATTCCGCTGCACCTGAAGGTGACGCTTCTCATTGGCGCGTGCAGCGTGGTGGGCACCGTGTTCTCGGTGCTTGTAGCGGTACACCTGTCGAAGTTCTACCTGAAGCTCTACATCGGAGTCCTCGTTGCCGTGATTGGCGTCGTGATACTGGCCACGATGAACCGTACGTACCGTTTCTCGTGGGGCAAGGTAACTGCTCTCGGTCTGATCGCCTCATTCAACAAGGGCATGAGCGGCGGGGGCTACGGTCCTGTGGTGACTGGCGGGCAGTTGCTCGCTGGCGTGGAGGGGCGCAACGCGGTCGGAATCACGTCGCTGGCCGAGGGGATCACGTGTCTGGTCGGCGTGGTGGTGTACCTGCTGTCACCGAAGGCGATTGACTGGTCGCTCGCGCCGTTCCTGGTGGCGGGTGGCGTGCTTTCGGTGCCGCTCTCGGCGATATCGGTGAAGATGGTGACCCAGCAACGGATGCGCGTGGCGATCGGCGTAGTAACGCTGGCGCTCGGGTGTTACACGCTGTACGGAGTCTTTGCCCGCTGAACAGTGTGCTATGCCACGGCTCCTTCGCCGGCTGTCCGCTGCGCAAGCTGCTCGAGTCGGCCGCGGTAGGCATCGATATCGGCGAGGGGACAACGCGCCACACCGGTTTCCATCGCTGCCCGGGCAACCGCCACACTTTCCTCAACCAGCACGCGCGGGTCCAGGGGCTTGGGAATGATGTACTCGGGGCCGAAGCGAAGTGAGTCGAGGCCGTAGGCCTTGAGGACCTCACCCGGCACCTTGCCTTCACGCGCCACGCGCGCCAGTGCCTGGGTCGCGGCAACTTTCATTGGTTCGTTGATATCGGTTGCGCGTACATCGAGCGCCCCCCGGAAGATAAACGGAAAGCCGAGTACGTTGTTCACCTGGTTGGGGTAGTCGGAGCGACCCGTCGCCATGATCAGGTCCGCCCGCGCTTCACGGGCCTCGTTGTAGCCGATCTCGGGCTCCGGGTTCGCCATCGCGAACACCACCGGTCTGTCCGCCATCGACCGCACCATCTCCTGCGACACCAGTCCTCCCTGGCTGAGTCCCGCAAACACGTCCGCTCCCTCCAGCGCCTCTGCCAGCGTACGCTTCGGCGTCTCGGCGGCAAACTCTCGTTTGAACTCGTTCATCCCTTCCGTGCGTCCCCGGTATATCACCCCCTTGCTGTCGACCAGCAGGACGTGTTCACGGCGCACCCCGAGGTTGACATAGTGGCGGGCACACGAGATGGCGGCGGCCCCGGCGCCCGAGAACACCACGACCGCTTCCCCGATCGGCTTGTCCTGGAGCATAAGCGCGTTGAGCAGTGCCGCTCCTGAGATGATTGCGG
>CAZJJT010000467.1:0-4160 GCA_964546395.1 uncultured Fibrobacterota bacterium | reverse complement strand
GGCCGTGGTCTGGGCGCCAACGGACAGCACCGAGAGCATTGCAAGAGCGCATGCTGCGACGGTGTACTTCAACGCGATCGTCATACCACGACACATCGGACCCTCCTGATATGCCAAGGGCCCACAGGCAGACAACTTCTATAGCGTAAGACACTGATTTAGATGATATAAGAGTACTGCTTCCGTTGCGCTGGAGATGCACGGGAGCGGCCCAGACCACTGCCGCGCGAGTATCTTCATCGACAGTCGGGACACCTGCAGCACAGGGGATATCGCGTGCGCGACGGCACCATACGGCCAGTGTTCTCAAACCTGTCGATCGTGCACGCCCGTCGACGAGCCAGCTACCCCCGCCACCAGCACCCGGACTACCAGATCGCGCTGATCGAGCGGGGCCAGTACCGGTGCACACTCAACGAAGTGTCGCTGCAGTTGAGCCACCGGGAGATGCTGGTGGTGAAGCCGGGAGACTGGCATGCCGACGAGTGCCTTCCGCCCACCAGGTACTCCACCGTCAACTTTCGCCTCGGAAGTGACCTCGCCGGTGACCGCTCACTCAGTCTGTTTACCAGCGATGTGCGGCCGGAGCAGCAGATTGTCCGACCTGCAGGAACTCAGTGCGCCGTGCTCATGCGCGACATGGAACGCGAAGCTTCGCTGCAGGATCCGGTGTCGGCCATGGTACTCGACGCCCTGCTGCGACAGTTCTTCTGGCGCATGGTACGCTACCTTCCCCGCGACGTCATCTCGCCGCAGTTCCTGCAGCAGTCATCCCGACAGGCCTTCGCCGCCCGCCTGCATCGGTTGTTCCAAGCCCACCTCGGCACTCAGCTCACTATCCCCGACATGGCCTGTGAACTCAATGTGAGTGAGCGCACGCTGACCTATCACTGCCGCGAAGCCCTGGGCGACTCGCCCGCTCACGCATTCATGCGCTACAAGGCGGAGCACGCGGCACGCGTCCTTGCCGGAACGGGCGTATCGGTGAAGGAACTTGCCGTATCCCTCGGGTTCCAGAATCAGTACCACTTCTCGCGAGTCTTCAAACGGTTCATCGGTATCCCCCCAGTCCGAGTCCGCACCAGGTAGTCGGCACCGCCGTCAGGCGCACCCTCGTTTCATTGCGGAAATGGATATCCCTTTGCGGCCATGGTTATTCCCACCGGGCCCGTGTGAGGGTACGTTATGGACGATGGCCACTGGGGCCATCGATGAACAAGGGAGACCGGGGATGCAGAAGAGCGCCGTACAGAGCTGGTGTTTCAGGGGGTTCGAGACGAACCAGGAGGTGGCCGAACACACTCGTGCCATCGGCCTGGCAGCCGTGGAACTATGTGCGAAACACATCGACTTCAACAACCGCGCCGGCCACGACGCAGCACTGAGGACCTACCGTGATGCCGGCGTGGATATCGTCAGCGCTGGCGTGAACACCCTCTCCGACAGCGAACCTGCGATGCGGCCACTGTTCGAGTTTGTGAAGGCCGCAGGGGCAGGACACATGAGCGTCAGCTTCAGCCCCGAGTCACTCGACGAGTCGCTGCGCCTGGCCGGGAAGCTTGCTGACGAGTACGACATCCGCCTGGGCATCCATAACCACGGCGGCCGCGACTGGCTCGGCAACAGCCGCATGCTTGCGCACGTGCTCAGCCGCTGCAGCGAACGTATCGGGCTCTGTCTTGATACGGCGTGGGCCATGGACGCCGGTGAAGACCCCATCGACATGGTGCGGCGGTTCGGCGCTCGTCTCCATGCGGTGCATATCAAGGATTTCGAGTTCGACCGGGCCGGCACCCCCCGCGATGTTGTCGTGGGGAGCGGCAATCTGGACCTGGGGGCGCTGCGGGAAGCGCTCGAGGAAACCGGGTACGACGGTTGCATGATAATCGAGTACGAAGGCGACGTTGACAACCCGGTGCCCGCGTTGCGGGCTTGTGTGGAAGCGGTCGAGAAGTCAACGAGTGTACCTGCATAAACGGGAGGATACCCATGCAGAAGCAGATCAGCGTAGCCATCATCGGCTGCGGCACTATTGCCGGCACCTATGTGAACCATATGAAGAACTACCCGCAAGTGGCGATTGCCGGGTTCTGCGACATCGACCCGGCACGGGCCCAGGCATTTGCCGACGAGCATGGCGGAAGAGCCTACGGGTCACTCGAGGAGCTTCTGGGCGACCGGGCGGTTGAAGTGGTTGTCAACCTGACCATCCATCATGTGCACGCCGATATTATCCGGCAGTGCCTGAAGGCCGGCAAGCATGTGCACACTGAGAAGCCGTTTGCGCTCGACTACGCCGAGGCACGCGAGCTCGTGGCGCTGGCCGAGTCGCGGGGACTGCGGCTCAGTTGTGCGCCAATCAACTACATGGGTGAAGCGCAGCAGACGCTGTGGAACCTGGTGCGCGAGGGCAGACTCGGGCAGGTGCGCGTTGCGTACGCCGAAGTGAACCATGGACGGATTGAGGCATGGCACCCGAACCCGGGGCCATTCTACGATGTCGGTGCGCTGTGGGATGTCGGAGTGTATGCGGTCACACTCCTGACTGCTATCCTCGGGCCAGTGCGCTCGGTGACCGCCACTGGTGGCGTGCTGTACCCGGACCGGGTGACGAAAGAGGGTCGACCGTTCCATATCACCACCCCCGACTGCTCAATTGCAGTACTCGAGTTCGAGTCGGGTGCCCTGGGCCGTCTGACATCCAACTTCTACGTGCGCACCACCCGGCAGGGCGAGATGGTGGAGTTGCACGGTGATGAGGGCAGTGCGTATGTCGGGCATTTCCAGCGCTTCGACGCCCCGGTGGAGTACGCGAAGTTCGGCGAGGGCTACAGCCCGGTCCCGTTCGTGCGCGAACCGTTTGCGGGATGTGAGTACGGTCGGGCAATCGACGAGCTTACCCAGGCCATGCAGGAGAACCGTCCGCACCGCGCGTCAAGCACCCATGCAGCACACACCATCGAGGTCCTTCAGGCGATAGAGACTTCCATGACGCGGAAGGTGCCAGTGGCTGTCACGTCGAGCTTCGTTGCGCCGGAACCCATGGCGTGGGCGCACGATGAAGCAGCGGTGAACTGCGTCGCATGACAGGTGCTGCCGTGTCGGGGTGACCGACCGGCTACAACCGAACCAGCTCTCCTGCCGGTACCTCCCTCGCGTCTCCATCCACCGACACCCATACGGTGAGCGCGCTGGGGTTCTGGACACAGCTGAGAGCGGTGTCGAAGATCAGCCGGTGCGTAGCGGCCATGTAGTCGGCCACCTCGATTGGGGTGGCGTACCAGATGTCGTCGCGGCGCGAGATGCGCGTGCCGAACGAGTCGAGCAATTCCCAGTTACCGTCGCGTTCGAACTCGTAGCTGTGGCCCCACACGAAAAGCAGTCGCGCTTCGTTGTCCGGATGTTTGAGTGCCAGGAACCTCTCGGTCCATCCCAGCAGCTCATCACGGTGATGGCATGTCGCCATCCATCGCCACGGGTCAGTGGGCAGGCGGAACTCGCGGTCGTTGTGAAGCGTGCGACCGTATGCGATCCCCAGCGACGGCAGGAGTGCAGCGATGCGGTGGTCATGATTGTGCCCGCCGCACGGATACGAGAACCCGCGTACCGGATGTCTGACCAGCGCTTCCAGGTCACGGCGGTTCTGCGCAATCTCGGAGACGACTTCGTCCAGTGTCGCCATGGGCAGTCGTGGGTGGTTCACGGTGTGGCACGCGACTTCGTGCCCTTCGTAGAGTGCGGCCACCTCGTCCGCCGTCACATACCCCTCGCGGCCGAAGAACCCGCTGTTGAGGTGAAATGCAGCGCGCAGTCCGTGGCGGTTGAGTGCCTCCACGAAACGGCGGTCGTGGTCACGCCCGTCGTCGTAACTCAGCGCAAGCGCCTTGGGTCTGCCGCCCGGGAACAGGTTGAACTTGATATCGTGCATGACGTGGGCTCCGCGTTGGTCAGTGGCAGGTAAACTACTTCGCAGGCGCTTTCACCGCTTCCTGGACAGGTCCGACACTGTTGTGCGTTCGTGCACAAACCCCTCTATCGAGACATCGCTTCGCGCACCCCACAGGTCCCGGGCGCGGCTGCGGTCGAGCAGGTGAGTGAGCATCGCCAGGGCCACGCCGCGCCCGTTGAAATTGTAGCTGGTGAGGCCGCGGTAGAACGCG
>CAZJJT010000466.1:1104-4178 GCA_964546395.1 uncultured Fibrobacterota bacterium | reverse complement strand
GCGGGCATGTTCGACCTGGAGAACATGAGCGGCATACACAACTTCGCCGGGTTCAAGTCAGGCTGCACTCCCAACCTGATCCCTGGCGGGGGTCTGCTGAACGCGCCTGAGTACACACGGACCTGCGGCTGCTCGTATCCGCTGCAGACTTCCTGCGCCATGATCCACAGCCCCGCAACCGAGATATGGACCACCAACGAGGGGCTGGTGAAGAAGACGGGCAGCGCGTTGCTCCAGCAGTTCGGCCTGAACCTGGGGGCCCCCGGCGACCGCATGGACTCCTCGGGGGTGCTGTGGCTGGACTACCCATCCGGCGCCGCGGCGGCGGGGTTCGGCGCACAGGAGTTCCCGCTTGCCGTGGTTCTCGAGGGCGACAGCCTTCGCTACTTCAGACGCCACAGTCTGCGCTTCTCGGGCATTGCGCCCTGGATCGCCTCCTCAGGCGCCATCGGGGTACGCCGCATCCTCGTCAGCCTTCGTCTCGACTCGCTGCACGGCGACACTGCCCGGGCCGCGCCGAGTGCCCCCGAACGCACCGTCGATATCACACTGCACTTCGCCGAACCGCAGGAGGGGCTGCCGCCCGACTCCCGCAGCTTCGACATAGCGCTGAACGGACAGACCGTTGCGCAGAGCTACTGCCCTGCCTCCGAGGGGGGCGGCCCCCGGACGGGCACGGCCAGGAGGTTTGCCGGTGTACGCGTCGGCGACACTGTTGAGATATCACTTACCCCGGTAGCCGGCGAACCAGTCCTGTGTGGTATCAGTATCGTGTCCGCGGGTGGGCACCGATAAGTGCCGGAGGAGCTGCGTGGCTGCGCAGTTGGCCCGCGAGCCTGTTGATGCTGGCAACGCGAGCGTGGCAGGCCGCGGCATCGGCAGTTGTCTTCGGAACACTGCCCCTGATCAGCCCAATCGCCACTTCGAGCGCATCTTCTCCGGGCCCCACCACCACGTCCGGGGTGATGCCGATCGAGTCGTAGGGTTCGCCCAGAACGGGGTTGAGCACCGAGAAGGTGACCCGTGCCACGCCGCCGTCGGAGAGGAAGTACTCGTCGGCCTCATCGTCGTAACCGATCAGGTACTGACCTCTTCCCTTGCCGAACGTTCTGATACCGACCGTTCGTGTGTCGCTGCTGCGCCAGTCGCGCAGGCATGAGACCAGCACTTCCGAGGCGCTTGCGGTGTTGGTATCGACCAGCACGTAGCAGCGACGGCTCTGGGCGATCCCGCTCGTCTCGGTGCGCCACACCGTGTCTACCGTGACCG
Organism: uncultured Fibrobacterota bacterium; assembly: GCA_964546395.1. Taxonomy (GTDB): domain Bacteria; phylum Fibrobacterota; class Chitinivibrionia; order Chitinivibrionales; family CAZJJT01; genus CAZJJT01. The sequence continues at coordinate 2,909 of CAZJJT010000466.1, read as the reverse complement.
CCGTCCACACGGTGTCACCGCCCTGGGCCGTGCCGCGGAGTTCACGCTCAGTGGCCCTGATTGCCGAGGTACCGAGCGGCACAAATTCGCCGCAGATACGCAGGCACTGGTCGACGTACCCGCCGCCGTTCCCGCGCAGGTCGAGGATGGTGTAGTCTGCCCACAGCGTCGCGTAGAGCGCGCCGCTGAACTCGGAGGCGCTGCCGCCGGCCACCGTCGTCTGGTTGAGGAACCCGCTCAGCGCGATGTAGGCCACCGCGGTGTCCACGGTGTCCACGAACACGGTAGGCGCGGTGTACGGACCCAGTGTCACAACCACGGTCCGTTCGCCGGCCTCGCCGCGCAGCCACAGGGCGCGCCGGTCGTCCTGCTGTCCGGCAATCCACGACAGCGCCACGCCGAACGGTCGACCCGCACACAACGAGTCGTCGATCGACAGAATCGTGTCCCGCTTGTGCACTCCGGCGAGTTCAGCTGGAGAGTCCGGGCACACCTGCTTCACGAGCAACCCGGGCGCAACCGAGTCGAGAAGCACGCCCATGCCGACACTCGATGAGGACAGCTGCGCGAACACGTAGCGTGCTTCCTCGTTGGTGTAGTACCTCGTGAACCGTTCGTTCACCGCGCGATACATCGACACGGGGCTGACAAACTCGTAGGGGTCCGCAGGAAGGCGTTCGCGGAACACGAAGAACCAGTCGAGGAACTGCCACGCATCGGCAACCGCCTGCGAGTACCACTCGGGCGGATCGGTGATGTCTTCGGCGCACGAGGCAAGTCCCGCGACAATCGCTGCCGCTACCACGAGCCGCCGCACGTATCGCCTCGTCATACCCCGTCCTCCGCCAGGCGTGCCGCCGCGACGATGTCCTCCATGCACGAGACCGTTTCGGTAGGCGGTGTCCTGAGTAAGGACGGGTCGAGGCTGCTCCATCCCACGAGCACCGTGTCGACACCGGCCGCGGCGCCACACTCGATGTCGAACGCCGCGTCACCCACGTAGACCGCATGCTCGGGACGCACAGCCGCTCTCTTGAGGGCCTCGAGCAGCGGATCAGGTTCGGGTTTGTGTGCCGAGGTGTCCTCAGGCGTGATGATCATGTCGAGGTAGTCGAGCAGGCCCGTGACCTGCAGGTACAGCGTGAGCGTCTCGCGCATCCGTGACGACACCACACCGCAGGTCTTGCCCAGTTCCTTCAGCGACTCGAGGCCCTCTTTCACTCCCGGAAACGCCTTCAGGTGGTGCGGGTAGATCTGCAGCTGGTAGTTCATGTGCAGCGACCGCACCTCTTCGTACCGCTCGTCGCTGAGCGGCCCCAGGTACAGCTCCATCTGTCTGCGCAGGGTGAGTCCGATGTGGCTCACGATCTGCTCGCGCGAAACGCCGTTGCGGCCGCACTCGCCGAGACTGTAGCAGAAGCACCGGTAGATCATCTCGGTGGTATCGATGAGCGTCCCGTCAGCGTCAAAGAAGTACGATCGGTAGGATTTCATCCGGGTGGCCGCTTGGGGGAAGGTGGAAGGTAGGCGAAGTCCGCGCGGAAAATAACTCTGCCAGAGCATCGACGTATTTTCTGCGTTCATTCACGGAAAGGCGTGCAATGCTCGTGATCGTCGACTACCGCGCCGGCAACCTTACCTCGGTGAAACGGGCGCTCGACTACCTCGGAGTCACCTGTGAGATCAGCGCCGACCCCGCGCGCGTCACTGCGGCCGAACGGGTCATCTTCCCCGGTGTCGGCCACGCGGCATCCGCCATGGCCACTCTGCGCGTGGGCGTTGCCGCCCACTCCCGCCATCATCCG
>CAZJJT010000466.1:0-1094 GCA_964546395.1 uncultured Fibrobacterota bacterium | reverse complement strand
CATGGCCACTCTGCGCGAACGTGCACTGGACACCGCAGTCCGCGCGGTCTACGAGCGGGGCACGCCCCTGCTCGGTATCTGCCTGGGCGCACAGATTGTACTCGGTCACTCGGAAGAGGGGGATACGAAGTGTCTCGGGCTGCTGGAGGGGACGTGCCTCAGGTTCCGGCTGCGGGAGCAGTCGCTGAAGATACCGCACATGGGCTGGGACCGCATCGACACGCTCAGGCCCCACCCGCTGCTCGCGGATGCAGGCCCCGCTGACGAGTTCTACTTCGTGCACTCCTACTACCCGGCTCCCGCCAGCAATGCCGATGTGGTTGCGACCTGCGAGTATGAAGTGACGTTCGCGGCGGCGGTCGGCCGCGGCAACCTGCTGGCCACGCAGTTCCACCCTGAGAAAAGCGGGGAAGCGGGCCTGTCGATTCTCAAGGCGTTCAGCCGCTGGGACGGTGCACCGTGCTGAGCAAACGGATTATCGCGTGTCTTGACGTGCGTGACGGGAACCTGGCCAAGAGCGTGAAATTTGTCAACACGCAGGACATCGGCGACCCGGTGTCGGCGGCGCGGCGCTACTACGAGCAGGGCCTCGACGAGTTGGTGTTCTACGATATCACTGCCTCCAGCGACCGGCGCGGCATCATGGCCGACGTGGTGGAGAGGGTTGCCGCCCAGGTGTTCATCCCTTTCTCGGTGGGCGGGGGCCTCAAGAGCGTGGAGGACGGGCAGCGGATGCTGCTGGCGGGGGCCGAGAAGGTGAACTACAACACAAACGCCGTGGCCAATCCACAGGTGCTCGCCGAGGCCTCCCGGGCGTTCGGCGCACAGTGCGTCGTGCTGTCGATGGATGTGCTGCGCGTGCCGCCGTCCGGCACGATCCCTTCCGGCTACGAGATAGTCACCTACGGCGGGCGCACGCGAACCGGCATCGATGCCCTCGAGTGGGCGCAACGGGGCGAGGAACTGGGCGCCGGGGAACTGGTGGTGAACTCGATCGATGCCGATGGGACACGGGAGGGGTATGAACTGACGCTCACGTCGCGCATCGCCGAAGCTGTCTCGATACCGGTGATTGCCTCAGGCGGCGGGGGAAA
>CAZJJT010000465.1:0-4189 GCA_964546395.1 uncultured Fibrobacterota bacterium | reverse complement strand
GAAGGAGTCAACAGTGTCTACTGCAACCCTGACAGACGAACTCAAGGAACTCGACTACGGCCACCGCAAGGACCATCGTGCCCGCCTGTCACTTGACCGCGAACTGGCTTTCACCGAGGCGTACCGCCGCCATGAGCACGCCCCCGCGCTCGAGCGCGAGATTGCCTGCATGCGCGTACACGTCGCACACAGCCTTCAGCCCATACAGGACGGCGACTGGTTCGCCGGCCGAATCGACCGCCCGCTTGTCGGCCTCGACCCCGAGCGTGGCGGACTGACGGAAGCGGCCTACTACTGTCGCAGCGAAGACCTGGAGCGCGAACTCGCGGACAAGTCGTGTCCGCCTGCACTGGCGGCACACCTGCGCTCCCTCCTCGACTACTGGACACCCCGCCAGACGTCGGTACACTGCCGCGCCGCGTTCTCGGCGCAGACACGCCGCGTGCTTCCCGGCGACGATTACTACACGGCACGGGAGATAGGCTACCCGATGTACGGACTGGGCGGGCCGTGCCCCAACTACGATCGTCTGCTGCGCGAGGGGATTCCCGGGCTGCGCGCTGCCGTCGGGGCGCGGCGAGCGAGTGCCACTCCCGCCGAGGAGCCGTTCCTCCGCTCGCTGGACAGCGCGCTTGACATCCTGGTGGACGCGGCACGGCGCTATGCAGCGCAGGCTCGCGGGCTGGCGAGCACCGGGGCGCGGTGCGGCGAGCGGCTCGAACGTGTCGCGCGCAGTCTCGAGGCGGTGGTGAATCACGCACCGCACAGCTACCACGAGGCCGCCCAGCTGCTCTGGCTCTACGCAATCGTAGCTCTTCCCCGCAACTACGGTCGTCTCGACGTGAGCCTGGGAGATTTCCTCGCTCGTGACCTCGACAGCGGCACACTCACCGTGGCGGAGGCGCGCGCGATTACCGCGGGGCTCTGGCGCATGATGGTGGCGCGGGGAGACAATTTCAACAACCGGATTATCGTGGGTGGCAGGGGACGGCGCAACGAGGCCAATGCCGACCGGTTCGCGCTGCTGGCGATGCAGACGCAGCGTGATGTGTGCGACATCATTCCCCAGCTCAGCCTTCGCTGGTACGATGGTATGCCGGCGCAGCTCTGGGACGAGGCCATGGAGACCATCGGGGCCGGCGCCACGTTCCCTATCCTGTACAACGACGATGTCAACGTGCCGGCGATAGCCGAGGCGCTGCGTGTGCCCGTGGCCGAGGCGGAGCAGTACGTCCCGTACGGCTGCGGCGAGTTCGTGCTCGAGGGCATGAGCGTGGGCTCCCCTGACGCGGCGCTGAACGTTGCGAAAGCGCTGGACGTGGTCCTGCACGACGGGCTCGACTCGTTCTTCAACGAACCGCGCGGCATGGCGCAGGGCGGGCTCTGCGCGTATGCCACATTCGACGATCTCAAACGCGCGTTCCGCGACGAGCTTGCCGTGCAGATTGCGGCCCTTGCCGAAGCGCAGGCGAAGGTTTATGCCGTGACCGCCACCCAGGCCGCGTATCCCCTGCTGAGCCTGCTGTTCGACGACTGTGTCGAGCACGCCTGTCCGCTTCTTGCAGGCGGGGTGCGGTACTGCACCGGCCTGCTCGAATCGTTCGGCAACAACACGGCCGCCGACTCACTCTACGCGATCAAGCGTGCGGTCTACGACACCGGTGCCATCTCCCCCGCCCGTCTCCTCGAATGCCTTCGCGGCGACTTCGAAGGCGCCGAGTCCGAGCGCCGCCTTCTGGCTGGTATCGCCAAGTACGGCAATGACAACCACGAGGCCGACGAGCTGTCGCTGTGGGTGAACCGGATCGTGGGGGAGTTGTGCATGCAGGAAGCCGCACGTGTGGGGCTGCACAGTTTCCAGATGGTTCTGGTAAACAACGGCGACTCGGTGCTGTTCGGCAAAACCACGGGCGCCACGCCCGATGGGCGCAGGAGGGGACAGCCGGTCTCCAACGGCAACCAGCCGTCGGCCGGCGCCGACCACAGCGGCCTGACCGCCCTGCTGAACTCGATGGCGAAGCTGAGCCCGGTGCTGCACGCAGGCGCCACGCACAACGTGAAGGTGAGCAGGGGGGTGTTCTCTGCGCGCCGGCCGCAGGTACGCGCGCTTCTCCAGGCCTACTTCGCCCGCGGCGGGACCCAGGCGATGCTTACCGTAACCGATCACCGCGAACTCGAAGCGGCCCTCGAGCACCCCGAAGAGTACGCCAACCTGATCGTGCGCGTGGGCGGCTACAGCGAGCGCTTCGTGGATCTCCCGCGCGAGATTCAGCTGGAGGTAGTGCGCAGAACGCTGCATGGCGGGTGAGGCTCGGGACTATTTTCTCCGCTCACTCCTGCGTGCCAGCGGAGAAGCCCGGCAGCATGCCAGAACCCGCCACGTCACACCGCATCGCGTTTCTCTTCCCTGGACAGGGCTCGCAGGAAGTCGGTATGGGGGCCGACCTTGCCGAGTCCTCCCCGCTGTTTCGCTCGCTCGTGTCAATCGGCGCCGAGATGCTCGGCATCGACCTCATGCACGTCTGCCTTCGCGGACCGGCCCGCGAACTCGGGCAGGCCAGCCGAGTCCAGGCACTGCTGAGCGCGGTGTCGCTGGGGTACTGGCGCGTGCTGGCCGACAGCGGGGTACGGCCGACCGTAGTACTCGGACACTCCCTCGGCGAGATCACCTCGCTCACCGCCGCGGGGGTGGTAAGCCCGGAGGACTGCGTACGGATGGCCACATTCCGGGGACAGTTGATGGACCGTGTGGCTGAGCAGACTCCCGGGGGCATGCTTGCGGCGCTGTTCGTGCCCATGGAGGCCGTCGAGGGTATCCTTCACGAACTCAACGCCCCCGACCGCATCGTGCTGGCCAACGACAATGGCCCCGACCAGGTGGTGCTCTCCGGCGATGACGACATACTCGAGCGGTTCGCGGCCATGGTTGCCGAACGACAGCTGGGCCGCACGCGGCGCCTCGAAGTGGCTGGGCCATGGCACAGCCACTACATGACCGAAGCACGGCACGACTTCGAAGCCTGGGCGGAACCGATCGAATTCCACACGCCGGAGGTACCGCTCATACTCAATGCGTTGGCCCGTGAAGAGCAGCATCCACTCGCAATCAAGCACCTTGTCACGTATCAGCTCACCAGCCCCGTATACTGGCGCGAGAGTATGAACCGGCTGAAGCAGATGGGCATTACCGCCATCGTCGAGATCGGCCCGGGCCGTGTGCTTTCGGGCTTGGGGCGGGTAAACGGCTGCGCGAAGGGGGTCGATGTGTTCAACGCCTCCAACCTGCGCGGAGTCGAACAGGCCGTTGCCGCACTTGCATAATGTCTCACCCCACTGTGCGTTTCGAACACGCCACAGGATCCACATTTTCTTGGCCACCGTCTCTGCGGCGGTGCATATTATCTGGTGGGGAGAAGAAACACATACCAGGGGAGGTGTGCCATGCTGTCGTGGAGCCGTAACCGCGTCCTTTGGGCGGCGGGAGCAATTGCTGTTGTATTCGCGGTCAGTCTCAAGGCTCAGTCCATCACAGTCAACACTGCTCAGGAGTACCAGACCATCGACGGGCTGGGCGGCTTCGCGTGCATCAAGGAGGCCAAGATACGGCAGGGACCGTTCTATATCACTGCCCCCTGGCCGCAGTTCTACGACAGCCTCTGCTACGACCTCGGCGTGAGCCTGGTTCGCTTTGAGGTGGCGGGGTCGTACCAGACCACGGCTGGCGGGGCATACAACGTAGGTGGCAGCGTGTTCTGCGGTCCCGACATGATCGGCAACATCAACCAGATGCGCGAATTCGCGGCAAGGGGGGTGAGCCGATTCCTGTTCACGGTCTGGAGCCCGCCCGGATACATGAAACCCATCGGTATCACCGGCTGTATCGACGAGGCCGCCCCGAACTACGCCTCCACCGACTGCAAGCTGGATCCGAACTACTATGACGACTTCGGCAACTTCCTGGTGGCCTATCTGAGAGCAATCCGGGACAGCACCGGCGTGCAGCCCTACGCAGTGAGCCTCCAGAATGAACCGCGATTTTCACAGCCCTTCAATTCCTGCGTATACGACGCCACATCGTACCGCAACGTGCACCGTACCGCCTGCCCCATCGTACGCGCCAGCTTCCCGAGTGTCCGGTTCGTCGGGAACGAGGATCTGACGGGCGGCAGCTGGACATCGTGGATGTCGG
>CAZJJT010000464.1:0-4196 GCA_964546395.1 uncultured Fibrobacterota bacterium | reverse complement strand
GCCGCCGTGTCTCTTGAGTGCGTCACGGAACCCCTCGGTCTGGTCGGCTCTGCTGCAGCCAGGAGCGCCCCACAGTTCATGTCCCTGCGCGCGAATCTGCCGGATGGCCGATTCGGGTATCGCCCAGTAGTTCCAGAGCACGCGGACGGTGTCGCGGGGCAGCTGCGCTTCTGCGGCCCGTGACTTCTCGGCGTACGTCGCACCGCTCGCGTAGTCCAGCGAAGAGTCACTCCAGCACACGGTCTTGAGCCCGCGCTTCCTGAGCCCCTTGCGCAGCGTGCCGATTGCAGCCACAAACTGGGCGCACGAGCGGTTGTGGTCTTCATCCATGCCAACGTGGAAGCAGCGGGCGGGACGGCAGGCGTCAATGACTTCGTCGATACACTCGAACGCCGTCCTCCAGTGGCAGTCATCATCGAAGTGCTCGTGCCACTGCTGTCCGGGGGCGCGCATCCACCAGTCGTGGCAGTTGACCTCACTGCGCGAGAAGTTGAGCTTCGGCACTACGTCCAGTCCGGCCTGCCGGGCATACGAGGCAAGGTCTGCAAGCTGCTGCATCGGCACCGAGTAGCGGCGGCGCAGCTCAGGGTGAGTCGCATAGCGGACACCGTCCGACACGCCGATGAGCAGCGTGTTGAAACCCGTTTCGGCAAGCGTGTCCACGATGGTGCGCGCCAATGGCAGACTGAATGGTTTCTCGACGTTCTTCTTCGGTACCCACGCCGGGTCGTAGTGCGTGAGGTGCAGAAGGTATCCTCTGACGGGCAGTTTCTTCGCAGTCACTGCACGGCCTCTCTCTGCTGGTTTCTGAACATGTTTTTGATGCCCCCGCTCTGGAGAATGTGCATCACGTGCGACGAGAGCTTCTCGGCCTGCAGGACAGTTCCCGTAGCGTTGTTCCGCACCGTCCCCTCGAGGAGGTCCACGCTGAGCAACTCGCCGCTGCTCACTGCCGTCGACACCCCCTTGCACACGAGTACCGGCAGTGCGAGGTTGATTGCGTTGCGGTAGAAGATGCGCGCGAAGGATTCGGCAACCACAACGCTGATACCGGCGCTCTGCAGGGCGATGACCGCATGCTCGCGGCTCGAGCCGCACCCGAAGTTGGTGCCGGCCACCACGATATCGCCGCGTGCAAGGCGCGACGCGAACGACGGGTCGGCGCCTTCGAGCACGTGAAGGGCTATGTCGGCGGGCTCGACAATGTCAAGATACCGGGCCGGGTAGATCTGGTCGGTATCGATGTTTCTGCCGAACACGTGCGCAACCGCTTCATATGTTGCCTTCATGCGGCGCCTCCTGCCAGGAACATGCGGGGGTCGGTAATCTGGCCAGTGACCATCGAGGCCGCAACGGTGGCGGGCGAAGCCAGGTACAGCGATGACTTCGTGCTGCCCATGCGGCCGGGGAAGTTGCGGTTGGTGGCGCTGATCCCCACCTCCCCGTCGTGCAGCAGCCCGCCGTGTATGCCGATACACGCGCCGCAGTTGGGTGTGTCGAACGTGGCGCCGGCGGCAATCAGGTCGGCCACGTACCCGAGTTCCATCGCCTTCAGGAAGACCTCGGTCGAAGCGGGGGTGACTATCAGACGCGTGTCAGGATGGATCCGCCGTCCCTTCAGAATACGCCAGGCCTCTTGGATGTCGTTGAGCCGCCCACCCGTGCATGAGCCGACGAACCCCTGCTGCAGCCTGGTCCCGGCGACATCAGAGACGGGGCACACATTGTCCACACTGCCCGGGGCAGCAACCTGCGGCTCGAGCGACGAGATATCCCACGAGAATGACTCGGCGTAGTGGTACCCGGGGTCGGTCTGGTGGACGGTGACCGCGTCGCTGCTGCGCTGGGCGACGTAGTCGAGCACCGCCTTCGACGGCTGCATCCAGGCGGTCTTGGCGCCTATCTCCACGGTCATGTTGCAGATGGTCATGCGGTCGGCCACCGGGAGCGCGTCGACACAGCTGCCGCAGAAATCCATGGCTTTGTACACTGCGCCATCGGCGCGCAGCTTCCCGAGCACAAACAGCACGATGTCCTTTGCGTAGACGCCAACGCCAGGCATCCCGCCAAGTTCGATACGCATGATTTCGGGCACCCGCACCCACATCTTCCCCGAGATCATGATGGCGGCCATGTCGGTGGCTCCCACGCCGGTGCCGAACGCGCCGAATGCTCCGTGAGTGACCGTGTGTGAGTCGGTGATCACGATGAACTGGCCGGGGCGCGAGAATCCCTTCTCGGCGAGCACCTGGTGCGAAACCCCGACATTGATGTCGAAGTGGTGTGTCAGATTCTGTTCGCGCGCGAACTCGCGCATCTCCTTGTGGTTGCGGGCCGCAAGCACCGTGGGAGCTGGGGAGTAGTGATCAAAGAAGAACGCGAGGCGGTTGCGGTCCCACACCTTCGTGCCACCCATTTCTCTGAACGAGTACACAGTCTGCAGGTAGAGATCGGTGATGCCGGCAAAGTCAACCTGGCAGTCAACTATCTCGCCGGTCGTGACAGTGGCCACGCCGGCATGAGCGGCGATGAGTTTCTCGAGTGCATGCATGAACGTGAATCTACTGCCCGACAGCTGTATTTTTGGCGGACGCGGGAGGAGTACCATCCATGGACCGCCGATCTTTCATCCAGGCAGGCGCTGTCGCGCTTGCGGGGGGAGCAGTGAGCGCATCTTCATGCAGTTCAAACAGCCGCCGTCCGAATGTCCTTCTCATCCTCACCGACGACCAGGGCTGGGACGATCTTGGATGCCACGGCAATACGCTGATAGAAACGCCGCGACTCGACCGACTCGCTTCCGAGTCCGTGCAGTTCGACAATTTCTACGTGGCCCCCGTATGCGCCCCGACACGTGCCTCACTGCTCACAGGCAGACACTTTCTGCGCACCGGCGTATCACACGTGCATGGCGGCCGCGACTTCGTGCATCCCGACGAGGTCATGCTGCAGCAGATGTTTCGGCGGGCGGGTTACCGTACCGGCATGTGGGGCAAGTGGCACTCGGGAAAGACCACGGGCTACTTCCCGTGGGAGCGCGGGTTCGACGAGGCCTACATGGCGCGGTTGTACAAGCACCAGGACAGCGTGGGCCGGTTCAACGGAGAAGAGCGGGAGCATGCGGGCTGGACGGTCGACACCCTGACCGACTACGCCGTGGAGTTCATTCGGGGCACCGCCGGAAGGCCGTGGTTTGCGTTTGTGCCGTACCTTACCGTGCACGCGCCTCTTGCGGCGCCGGACGCCTTGGTGGCGAAGTACCGTGCGAAGGGCTGTGGGGACATCCTCGCGAAGATCTACGCGATGGTCGAGCAGATGGACTCAAACGTCGGAAGGCTCCTTGACACGCTGGGCGAACTGGAGCTGACCGACAACACGATCGTGGTGTTCCTCAGCGACAACGGTCCGCAGTTCTTCTCGGACATGCCCGCGGAGGATGTCACGCGCCGCTACGTCAGCCGCTACAAGGGCCACAAGGGCAGCATGTGGGAGAACGGGATCAAGGCGCCGCTGTTCGTGCGCTGGCCCGCTGCGCTCAGCCCTGCTCACGTGCGGCGGCTCTGTGATGTCTGTGAGCTGTTTCCCACGCTCCTCGACCTCTGCGGTATTGCACTTCCCGCCGGCCATCCTGTCCTTGACGGTCGTTCGGTGCGCCCGTGTCTGGAAGGTGACGAGTCTCGACTGGCGCCGCGCGAATCGGTGATCTTCTCCAACCTGGGCTGGCCGCCTGAGAAGAATGCCGCCGACAGCGCGCGGGCCCGCGACCACGAGTACGAGAACGTGTCCTCCCAGCGCAAGGCCCTGCTGCCGTTCGAGGAGCAGCTGTGCGGGCTTCGCACCGAGGAGCACAAGCTCCTGCTCAACCCGGGCTACGCCCCGGGCGCTCCGGCAGTCGTGGACGGGACGGTGCTGGTCGAGATCGCTCGTGATCCGCGTGAAGACACCAACGTGGCTTCGGCCCACAAGGCGGTGGCACATGGCATGAAGGAGAACCTTCGCCGGTGGTTCAGCGAAGTGCGCGCGGACCCGCACTCCTATCACAACCCCACGTTTGTACTCGGGCCGGGCACATCCAACGTGGTGCTCTGCTACGCGGCGCAGCGCATGGGCGACAGGATCAAGGTCGGTGTCAACGAAACGTTCAACTGGCGGATGCCCGGAGACTTTGCCGAGTACCTCATCGAGGTGCGTGAGGG
>CAZJJT010000463.1:0-4209 GCA_964546395.1 uncultured Fibrobacterota bacterium | reverse complement strand
GATGCTGGGAAATCTCTTCAAGGAATGCCTGGTCGTGGATCGGCTGAAGGAGTTCCGGTGAACGCGCGCCACCGAACCATGACCCTGCTGCGCGCGTCACGCGAACTGGTGTTCACGTACGTCAAACGGCGCGGACCGCTGCTGGCCCAGGGCGTAGCCTACTCACTGCTCCTGGGGAGTACCCCCCTGCTGCTGCTCAGCCTCACTACCGCCAGCGTGCTGTACGAGCTGGTGCCGCGCGTCCAGGGCGGTATCAGGACCATTCTTGTCGACTATGTGCCCGAGCCGGTGGTGCTGCAGATCCTCCAGCACGTCGAAGTGCTTACCGGGGCATGGGCCCGCATGGGAGCGCTCGGCCTCGTACTGCTCATCGTGGTCTCCAAGGGCATCTTCGACTCGCTTGCGGCGGGGCTTGCGGGGGTGATGGGCGGGGAGCGGCGCATCCATGCCCTCCTGCAGCACACCGCTTCGCTTCTCATGACACTGCTGGCAATCGTGTTCGTTATTGTGGCCTCGCTTGATGAGCCGCTGCTGGAAGTGGTGTTCCAGACCACCAAGCTGCCACGAACAGCCGTGCTCTACAAGGTGGCCGCCGGCACGCTCTCGATGTTCCTTCTCGCGACTGTGCTGGTCCTTGTCTACGCGGTGTTCGCCACGCGGAGCATTCGGTTTGGTCGTGTGGTAGGGGTTGCGATCCTGGTGTCGGTCATCTGGCACGCGGTGGGACGACTCGGGAAGATGTTCGTGGTGCTGTTCGCGCGGTACAACCTTGTCTACGGCGTGTTCAGCGGCGCCGTGTTGTTCCTCGTGTGGCTGCAGCTGTTCGCGCACCTGGTGCTGCTCGGCGGCCTGTTCGCTTCACGCAAGTGGCACGCGCTGGCCGAGCCCCCTGTCCCCGCTCCCCCACCCCCGACGCCCCCTTCGTAGCGGGCTCGCGAAAGGCACTCAGGCAGAACGCACAAGGGGAACCGTTCCTTTCTTCGTGCCTCAGTGCCCCTCGCCCAGCGCCTCGAGCACCCGTACCAGTACTCCCTCCGGGTCCGCGCTCTGGTTCAGCGGCCGCACCATCGAAACGTTCTTCGCGCCGGCAGCAAGGATGTCCGGCAGGTTCTCGAGGGTGATGCTCCCCAGAACTACCGCCGGGACCGTCGCCACGCCCAGCATCTCCTGCATCCCTCCGACACCGATCGCCGGGTCGGCCATCTTCTTGGTGGAAGTGGGGAACACCGGCCCGACGCCGACATAGTCGGGGCCGAGCGCACAGGCGGCGGCGGTCTGCACCGGTGTGTGTGTCGACAGCCCCACGAGCATCTCGTTGCCCACGATGGAACGGACACGTCCGTACGACGGGTCGTTCTGCCCCACGTGCACGCCGTCCGCCCCGGCCTCCACAGCAACCTCGGGGTAGTCGTTCACGATAAATTTCGTGGCGCTCCCTGCCGTCATTGCGCGCATGGCCCGCGCCACCCGGAGCACCTCCTCTCGCGGCCTCTCCTTCATGCGCAACTGCACGAACGCTACGCCGTGTTCCACCACGATCTCGGTCAGCCGCTCGTAGCCCACCACCGGGTCGGTAAGAATAGCGTAGAACCCGAACCTGTCAGCGATCCGGCCCATGTGCACCCCTTTCACTGTGCAACCGCGTACCTGCCGCGCGAGCACGCCAGCAGCCCCTCCGAAACCATGGCCTTCGCCACGGCCGCGACACGCTCCTTCCGCCCTGCCACGCGCCCCCGACGCTGCACCAGGCCCAGGCCGGGCTCTGCCAGCACTTCACGGAGTATCGCACCGCGCACCTGCCGGTCCGAGCCCTCGAACGGCGATTGACGCACGTGGTGACGACTGCGGCGTGAAGGGTTTCCGACCTGCTTCTTGAGCGCCACGCCGTAGTCCATGAGCGCGGAGTACCATCGCCCCGGGTGGCGTTTGTCAAGCGCCTGCGCCACCAGCGGCAGCAGCTCCTCATCGCCGACCCCCGTACGCCCCCCGAAGAAATGGTGGATGAACACGCTGCGGATATTGGTCTCGATAAACACGGTGGGAACGTCGTAGGCAAACGCGGCAATCGAGGCGGCCGTGGCGGGACCGATTCCGGGAAACTTCCGGAGCAGTTCGGGATCGCGTGGCAACACTCCCCCGTGTTCGCTCACCACCACCTTCGCGGCCTGCTGCAGAAACTTCGCCCGGCGGTTGTACCCCAGGCCCTGCCACGCGCTCAGCACCTGTGCGAGCGGCGCCCCGGCGAGCGCCTCCCACGAGGGAAACCGCGTGACGAACTCCCCGTACTTCTCCACCACACGCGGCACCTGCGTCTGCTGCAGCATGACCTCCGAGACGTAGATGTGATAGGGGTCGGTGGTATGCCGCCAGGGAAGATCTCTGCCGTGGCGGCGGTAGTGGCCACGTACCATTCTCCTGAATGATGCGACTGCGGGCGTGTGGTCCTTAGCGCCGTGACGGCCGCGGACCGCACGGGGCGTCGCCGGGACGTCTCCCCCCATTGCGTATCCCATGGCAGCTATTGGGGGAAGTGCTCCTGCAGGAAGCCCAGGTCGAGCTCCGGGTACACCGGGAACTTCCCGAGCAGGTCCTTCACCCGTCCGCTCGCCTGCTTCCTCACGTTCGGGTCCAGCACGTAGTTGATCTTGCTCGGCTTGCCCTTGTTGGCGCCGCTCTCCACCACGCCCGCTTTCGTGCCGCCCAGGGCCAGTTTCACGATGGCGGCAATCTCCTGCATCTCCGCCGCGCCCATCCCCAGCGTGGTCACCGCCGGCGTGCCCATCCGAAGACCGCTGGTCACCAGTGGGCTCTCCTTGTCGAACGGGATCGCGTTCTTGTTGAGCGTGATCCCGCACTCGGTCAGCGCCCCCGAGGCCTGACGGCCCGTGATTCCCATCGGGCTCACATCCACGAGCATCAAGTGGTTGTCAGTGCCGCCGGTTACTACGCTGAGACCCTCGTCGACACACGCCTGCGCCAGCGCCTGCGCGTTGGCCACGATGTTCTTCGCGTAAGCCTTGAACGCCGGCGTATTCGCTTCCGTCAAGGCAACCGCCTTCGCCGCGATACAGTGCCCCAGCGGCCCGCCGAGCACCAGCGGGCACCCCTTGTCCATGTACTCCCCAAACTCAGCGGTGGAGAGGATGATCCCGCCGCGCGGGCCGCGCAGCGTCTTGTGGGTCGTAGAGGTCACGACATGGGCGTGCGGGAACGGGCTGAAATCGCCGGAGAACACGCCGCCCGCCACCAGTCCGGCAAAGTGCGCCATGTCGACCATGAGCACCGCCCCGACCTCGTCGGCAATTTCACGCATCCGGCGGAAATCGACCGCGCGCGGGTACGCGCTGTAGCCGGCCAGCAGGATCAGCGGCTTGACTTCCCGCGCCTGCTTCAGAATTGCGTCGTAGTCCAGCAGAAGAGTCTCGGGACTCACCCCGTACGAAAACGCGTGGAACATCTTCCCCGACACGTTGTGGCGGTACCCGTGGGTCAGATGCCCGCCGGCGGCGAGGCTCAGCCCGAGGAGACGCTGGTTGCCGAGCTTCCCGCGAATGCGCTCCCACTGCTCGTCGGTGAGTTTGCCCGGGTCCTTCACGTTCAGCTTGTCCAGCTCAGGGGTCTGCACGCGCGCCTGGAGGATTCCCCAGAATGCCACCATGTTGGCATCGGCGCCGCTGTGCGGCTGGACATACGCGTGATCGCAGCCGAACAGCTTGCGGGCCTGCGCGCAAGCCGTGGCTTCCACCGTGTCGATGTTGTCGCACCCCTCGTAGAACCGCGAGCCCGGGAACCCCTCGGCGTACTTGTCGGTGAGCAGGTTGCCCATCGCCAGTTGTGTGGCCAGCGAGCAGTAGTTCTCGCTCGCGATCAGTTTGAGCTTGCTGCGCTGGTCGGCGAGTTCCTTGACAACGGCCGCGGCGACACCCGGCGCAACTGCCTGCACCGCGCTCAGGTTGGCCACGTACGCAGTCATGCCCGGGGTCAGCCGGTCGGAAGCAGTCCGTGAGAGATAGATGGACAGCGGTGAGTCAGCCATGACGCTCCTCCTCTGCAGAGAGTGTCTGCCTCCTGCCCAGGCGTGCGGCAGCGGAGAGCGAATACTTCCTGGTGGTCGATTCCACCTGAACGCCGGTCGCGATTGAAAGGGTTTTTAAAGATACATCGCACGGTAGATGTGTTGGGGGCTGCGCGGGGTACCCCCCGGGGGCG
>CAZJJT010000462.1:0-4224 GCA_964546395.1 uncultured Fibrobacterota bacterium | reverse complement strand
CGGGCGATGCCCTGCACCGCACGTGGCCCGTTCTCGCCCATGACAATGCGTGTGCGCACTTCCACCCACACCGGCCCGCGGCCCTTCGTGTAGGTCAGCAGTTCGTACGGATCCGACTCGGTTGTGCCGTCGATCTTGGCCTGGATTTTCTGCTGCACGGTGTCGATGTAGGCCGGGTCGACCACATCCCGGATGTTCAGCGACGGCAGTTCCTCACGCTGGTAGCCATAGGTCTTGAGCGCGGCGGCGTTGGCGCTGATGAACCGGCCGCTCAGGTCGTGAAGGTAGATGATATCGTTGGCATTCTCGAACAGATCGCGGTAGCGCTCCTCACTCTTGCGGAGTTCATCCTCGGCGCGCTTGCGGTCGGTGATATCGATGAGCGACACGATACTCCTGCTGGTGCCCGGGATCAGGTTCACATTCACCAGCATCCAGCGGACACTCCCGTTCGCGTGTTTCATCCGGAACTCGTAGGCCGTCGGCACCATCTGCGGGCTCTCGCGCCGCATCTTGTGGTACTCGGCCATCCGCGGAAGGTCTTCCTCCACCACGTAGTCGGTCCACTTCTTCGGTGTCGCGAGGATATCCCGGCTGTAACCGGTGATCTCGGCCATCTTCTGGTTGCCCATCGAGATGGTTGTGTCCTCCTCAATCACCATCATGGCGGTGCCGGTGTACTCGAACGCGGCAGGGGCGGGGGACTGTTCTGTCATGGAAATCTGGACTCCTGGGTAGTGTTCCGGTTCAGGGGTATTCCCGGAAACTAAGAAATGGGGAGGAGGCGGTGGGCGGAACGTAATGGTTTCTGGTGGGTTGGGATGGGCGCCTGCCGTATCCGCGCCCGCCTCACGGCAGGCGCACGGCACCGCGCGATGTCTCTTCGTTCCGCACCGTCTTGAGTCCGGCCTGCGGCCGTCCATTGCGTAGGCGGTGTCCGCTGCAATGCGCATCCGGGCCGCTTCGCGGCCCAACCAGCACGCTCATTTTCGCTTCTATCGCTGGCGCGAAGCACTCGGTTGCCTTCCGGCAACGCCCGCCACGAGCGTTCACCGCACCAGGTCCACCGGCTCACCGTAGAGGCCCGTAGTGGGAGCGGGTTGCAGGTCTGCGCTGCTCACGAAGTACAGCTGCGACTGATGAGGCTGCAGATTGAACCCGAGGCCGACGCACTGCTCCAGGGGCGCGATGTCGCCAACTTTCCAGGCAGCACAGAACGCCTTGTCCTTCCCAACCAGGTCGAGCACAGGGACCACCGTCGCCAGCGGCTGCTCACTGTTGTTGAGACCGAGCACGCTCCACGAGGTGCCGTTGCGATGAGGCAGTGCCGCAAGCAGCAGCCCCTTGGTGTGCCCCCAGCGCGGCAGACGCGCGGTTGCGGCTTCCCCGTGCGGACGCACGAATTGCCACAGACGCACCCTCTTGCGGGCAAGGAGATGGAAGCGGTCTGAACAGTTCACGCTTCCGCCCAGCACTGCATTCCACAATGCCAGTGACTCCAGCTCTGCCTCCGATAACCTGCTGTGCATGGAGTTGGGAATATCCGGGTCCTTCTCAGCCTTCTTCGGTTCGCCTGCCGTCCGAAGATAGAGCACGTCGTTGTCGTTCTGCCACAGCACGTTGTTGAAGTACTGGTCGGCAACGCTCTCCTCGAGCATGTTCCCCAGTCCACCCGGATGCCACACCGGTGACACATCGTTGGCGACACGCATGCCGTCGGCAAACCCCACAAACGGTGGGAACGGCGCGATGCACGCAAGCCAGTAGCTCTCGGGGCCGATCTCCTCGCGTATCATGCGCAGCACGTCGGCGTAGTACTGCACCGATGTCCTTCCGGGTGTGTGGCGCCGGATGCTCAGCGAGTCCTTCAGCCCCCAGTCCATGAAATCGGTTTTGAAGAACGTTGCACCCCACGAACGCAGTGTGCCGAACACGGTACGAAGGTACTCGAACGCATCGGGATTGCTGGTGTCGAGCACGTACGTATCCCTGTGGCCCCACTCTTCCAGCAGGTTGCCATCGTGATCGTGGACAAGCCAGTCAGGGTGCTCGCGGAACAGGCGGCTTTGGCTTCTCACCATGAACGGGCCGATCCAGATTCCCGCCTGGTAGCCCGCATCGCTGATTGCCTTGAACGCTGCCTGCAGGCCGCCGGCCCAGCGCTCGTTGCACTCGAGCCAATCGCCCCGCAGACTGTACCCCGTGTCGATCTGCAGTGTCTGGGGTTTGCCTGCCGCACCCGCAGTCTTCAGCCCCGCGATGAGCGCGTCGAGCCTGTCACGCGAGAATGCCTGGTGGTACTCATACCATGAGCACCAGTGGTAGCGTGGTGCGTGGCGCCGCGGTACGCCGGAACCCTCGGCGATCATGGACGCCAGCCGGCGGAGCGTATCGAACGGTTGGTCACCGGCGACGAAGTGCAGCGCAGGCAGGCGCAGCTCATGGCCCTCGATCACGATGCGCTCGGTGGAGAACCCGGCCTCAAGCAGCACGTCCTCGCTGTTCACATGCCGGTCGCACAGCCCGCAGCGCCGCTGGCGGTTGCTGAGTGTGCACCGCTGAAGGAACTCGTGGTGCCTGAGTGCCCCGAGCGCGACGGTCTGCCCATCATCGGCAACCAGTGCGGTACAGAGATACGACTCCAGCGCCCAGGAAAGCTGACCGGTGTGAATCTCGCGCAGCCCGCTGGGACCCGAGAAGCCCAGGCCCTGCTTGTACCAGTGGTGCGCCCCCGACACTCGTCCCGCGGCCAGTGGGTACACCCAGTGCGGCGCATTCCCGAAATCGCGCAGCGTGGTCTGCAGCGCCGGACCGCGGCTGTCCTGCTCCAGGTCGAGTACGAGCGACCCGCGAGCGGTGTGGTACGCGATGCGTCCGCCGTTGCTGTCACGGGTGATTTCGATACGTTGCGGGTGCACCGGCTCCCCATCCAACCCCGGGTAGCAGTGAGCGAGCAGTATCGGCCCTGATACCAGGTCGAACGTACCGTTGTCGTGCAGCATCCAGGTTGCGGCCATGGGCGGAACCCCTTGCGCGAAGTTGGCTGGTGGCAGCGGGAGAAATACTTGATGTAGCAGTGCGCATGGGAAGGCACGCACCCCCGGGCTCGCCCCCGCCCTTCGGTGTAGTAGATTGGGGGTGAAGGAGGGTGACGCCATGGGGACGCCGCCTGTCGCTGTCGTGTGCTGTTTTCTGCCCGTACTCGCGCTGAATATGCCAACCCGCGCCGACGACATCGACACGCTGCGCCTGCGGCTGAAAGCTGATTACCTGACTGGCAGCTCGTACGGAGCGGACACGTACCTCGCGAGCCAGCTTCCCGACGGCAGTTGGGCGGATGTCGACTACGCAGACCGCAGTCGTACGGCCTGGCCGCCGGTGACCCATGTCAACCGCCTCAAGCGCATGGGTATTGCGTATGGCAACCAGGGCAACGCACTTCATCACGACCCATCGCTCCGCGCGGGGATCGTGAAGGGGTTCGAGTACTGGTATGCGCGCAAGCCCGTTTCCGACAACTGGTGGTACAACGATATCGGACAGCAGCTGGAGATGGGGCCGGCACTGATCATGATGCAGGACTCGCTTCCGGCAGCCATCGTGGATACCGGCTGCACCTATCTCAACGACCCGCAGACGACAGGCCAGAACCTGGTGTGGTACGCAACCCAGACGGTGCAGCGGGGCTGCCTGAAACGACTGCTGGTGGATGTCACCCTCGGCCTGGACGCCATTGCCGACGAAGTCCGGATTACGACCTCTGAAGGGATCCAGCCCGATTACAGTTTCCATCAACACGGACCGCAGCTGTACAACGGCGGTTACGGCCGCGGGTTCGTCAGTGATGTTTCGTACTGGATGTACATGTCACGCGGACTGAGCTTCGCGTTTGCGGGCGGCAAGGTGGACATACTTTCGGGGCTGATCCTCGACGGGACCCAGTGGATGGTCCGGCGCGGCAACATGGACTTCGCCTGCCAGGGCCGGGAGATCAGTCGGCCCAACAACGGCCAGGCGAGCAGCTTCAACTCGGCTCTGTCACGAATGGCTTCGCTGGGAACCAGTCGACAGGCAGAGTTCCAGGCGTTCACGGCTCATATCGCGGGCACCAACGACAGCGCGTGCACCGGAGACAGGATGTTCTACCGCACCGACTTCTTCGTGCACCGCCGCGAAGAGGCGCATGTTTCGGTGAAGATGTGCTCGGAGCGCACCAACGGCACC
>CAZJJT010000461.1:0-4229 GCA_964546395.1 uncultured Fibrobacterota bacterium | reverse complement strand
TATGCAGCAGCACTCCCCGTGGGCATTGCCGCTATGGGTTGTACTCCTTCAGCGCCTCCTTGTTGGTCACCAGCAGCTCGACGCGACGGTTCACCTTGCGACCCTCGGCAGTGTGGTTGTCAGCCTTGGGCTGCGTCGGGCCGTAGCCGCGTGCGGTAGGGACTGTCGGTGCCGGGCCTGTCCCGATCTTCTCGCCCGGCTTCAGGTCACTCAGGTCGGTGCCGCGAAGCTTGCGGATCTCCAACGACCTCACCGCGGTTGGCGTGGTGCAGGCCCTGCTCTCAGCGGGTATCCGTATCCCCCGCGATATCTCCGTTGTCGGCTACGACAACCTTCCGTTCGTGCAGACGCTCCCGGTGCAGCTCACCACCGTCGACCTCAACTACGCTACCTGCTACCGCGAGGGAGCGTCTCGCCTGCTTGCGTTCCTTGCATTGCCGGAAGCGTTCAGCCATCGCACCGAACCGTTCCTGGTACAGGGCCAGTCGGTGCGAGCGCGGCAGAGCTGAGTCACACCGGTGTCAGCGTTGGCGATCGCGAGCGGGAGATAAGCCGAACATGCGGAAAAACAATTCGCTATCAGTCGACGGGAGATGCGCCCTCGGGCTCGCCGACAGCCGCCTCGAGCCTGGAGTTCGCCGGTGGGCTGTCCTTTCGTGCTCGAACCCCGGCGGGCCGGGCGTCCGTATCCTGAGAGCGAAGTATCCGGGGGCAGCGCCACGGTCTGGCTCCAGCAGGCAGTCCGGAGCGCAGCCGTCAGGCGTCACAAGCCCACGCGTAGCCGCGTACGGCCGGCTTCATACGCGACATACACGCCGCGGGCCGCCGCCGCGGCCGGGCCGGCCACGCTGCGCCCGTCAAGCGAGTGCACGCGCGGGGAAGCGGGGCCTGCGCACAACGCGCCCGTGGCCCGGGTCAGGACACTGACTGCCGGGCTGTAGTCGGCGCCCACGAGAGTCGTCACGCTGCTGGGGTCGAGCGTTATCGCCCCGGCGCTCTGCACCGTGCCTTCGTCGCGGCAGTTCTTGCTCGACGACGTGACGTGCCTGGTGAGTTGTGCCGGAATCCCCTCGCCGCTCAGCGTGAGCGACTTGGTCGACGACGAAACGTTGAGCGCCACCACGGTGAGGGTGCGGTCGGCCTTGTGGTTGAACGCCACCGCAAACACCTCCGGATCGGCCGTGTCGTCGATGTCGACCATCACCGCCCCGGGGCGGATGAAGCGGTAGAAGTTCTTCGACACGTAGTACTGCTGGGTCGGGGTGCCGTTGTAGATCAGCGTGTAGTCGGCCGTGGTGCCCGAGACCGTCCAGTAGACCCATGCGGCCACCTTGCCGTACTTGAGGGCCGCGTAGATTGCCTCGGCAAGCCGCATGGCTCCCGACCAGGTCAGTTGAAACCCGGAGGTCTCGGTCATCCACAGCGGCTTGCCCGCCGAGGTGCAGTTGCGGGACGCGTTCCGCCAGAGTGTCGCAGCCTGTGACGCCGACGAGGGGTGCACTCCGTCGCTGTACCCATGGACCGCCAGCGCATGCATCTGCGCCCGTGCGTCAGGGTCAGCCATGAGTGTGCCGGGGTACCCGCGAACCGTCCACGCCCCCAGCATATCCTCCGGTCCGAACAGCTTGACATTGGGGTAGGCGGCATGCAGGGTCGAGCCGACCACTTTGACCAGGTCACGGTACTGCTCGGCGGTGTACACACAGGAGACGTAGGGTTCGGTGAAGGCGGGCTCGTTCTGCAGGCTCAGCCCGTAGACATCGATACCGCAGGAATCCTTCAGCACCTTCACCGACGCCACGCAGTACTCGGCGTACTCCGCGTAGCACTGCGGCTTGAGCGTACCGCCGTTCTCGATATCGTTGTTGGTTTTCATCCACGCCGGCGGCGACCAGTAGGAGAGGATGAACTTGTCGAGACCGGCGCTCCGGATCGCCCGCCAGTAGGGAAGGCGCTCGCCGGTGGCCGCATGGTGGCCGGCCCGGTTGGTGAAGTTGAACTTGCTGAGGTCGAGGGTGTTCGGGTCGGCGTTGTCATTGGCAAGCTCGAATGTCTCCGCTATCCTGTCGCGCAGGATCGTGAGCCCCAGGTCGTTGAGTATCTGGTCGATAAATGCGGCGTTGTAGAACGGGCCGTTGCTGTACCAGAAGTTCATGCCGCCGAACGCGCCGAAGCCTTCGATGGTCTGGCTCTCTGCACCGGCGGTGATCGTGGCAGTGAGAGCCGGGACAGTGTTCGCCGCACAGAGCCCGACAAGGACGATCCGGATCAGTCTGTTTCCGTACATGGTGGCCTCCCCAGTTTAGGACCCGACAGCCCGGTGAAGCTGCGGTCACACCGGGAAAGGTATGCCAACTGATCCGTCACGACAGCACGACTATTCGCATCCAATGGCATCGTTTACTAGTATATTCTGAATATGACTCAGTTTATCAATTACTTAGGAGCTATAAAACACAATGCATCAACGCGTGCGGCTGCACACCTGCTGGCATGCATGGCAACAGCTCGGGGATCCGGGGGTACAAGACTGCCCACTGTCTCCCAGTTGGCAGCAGCTGCCCAGGTGAGCCGTGCCACCATGTGGGGCGCTGTGCGAGCGCTGGTCGGCAGGGGCCAACTCGATGCCCGACCGAAGCGCGGCATCAGCCTGCGCCACGGCGCCAGACGCGCTCCGGGACTTCCGGCTGGGCCAATGGTCGGCCCCGCCTCGCGGGACCATCAGGCACGGCCTCGCAAGGCGCAGACCGCATACAAGGGGATCCGGCAGGACCTGCTCAACGCCGTGTTCGCTCCGGGCGAACGGCTGCCGCAGCGCAAGGAGCTTGCGGCCCGGTACGGCGTGTGCTCCCGCACGCTTGCCGTCGCCCTCGACCGTCTCGTCGCCGACGGTCTGCTGGTGGCCCGCACGCGCGATCTGGTGGTGCCGGCGCTGCCGGCGAGCCCGGGCGGGCGAAGCGTGATCGTGCTGCTGATCGCCGGGGATCCCGCGGGAAGAGTGGCCCTCCACGGACCGCGCACTTCCGAGTACCTGCGCGAGCTGGAGTCGGCCTGCGGCCGGGCGTCGGTCGACCTCGCCACGGTCACATACGATGATGACACGGGCACGCTGCACTCTGCGCCCGGGCGCGCCGATCCCCTGGCTCCGGATCCTGGACGGCAACCCGTGCTTGGGTTCCTGGTAATGCCCGGCAGCATCCGCAGGTATGACCCGTGGGAACTGGTCCACCGCCTGGAGTCATCGGGCCGGCCGGTGGCTGTGCTTGACGAGGTGGGGACCGTGTCGTGGCCGGCTGGCGGCTCCGGCCGCCTCACGCGGCTCTTCCATCTCACCAGCGGTGTGGATGTCGGAGGGGCCGTGGGCAACTACCTCCTGGGCCTGGGCCACCGCAGTGTCGCGTACATCTCGCCGAGCCACCAGGCGCAGTGGTCGAGGGACCGGCTGCAGGGGCTGCGGCAGGCGTTCGCGGCCGCGGGAGTGGGCCAGGGCGTGAAAGCCTACACGCTGAACAACCGGTACAGTCATGAGCTGCACCTGCGCAAGGACTTCCCTGCCCTCCGCTCGACCGTCGAGTCGTTCCTGGATGAGGGCTGTCGTGCGATAGGCGGCCGTCACGAACTGGTCGCCCCTCTGCTCTCGTCCATGGCCGCCCACCTTGAGCCTGCGGCTGAACACGTGGCCTACAGCGCAAAGGTGAAGCCGCTGCTGGAACGGGCCCTGCGCGATGGGGCCCACACGGCGTGGGTGGGGGCCAATGACGGGTGCGCGCTGGAGTGCCTTGACATGCTGCCCAGCCGGGGCGTGGACGTGCCGGGGCGTATTTCGCTCGTCGGCTTCGACAACACGTTCGAGGCGTTCAGGAGGGGGCTGACCAGCTACGACTTCAACAGCGCCGGGGCGATGCAGGCCATGGTGGGATTCGTGCTGCGTCCCGACCAAGGCCTGTTCCGGGCAACGGCGGCTGAGCCGCTCGTGATCCAGGGCCACATCGCGGCGCGGCATTCGGTCGCGAGGGCGCACGGACCGGAGGCGACGCGCTGACTGATGAGCATCTCCTTTCTGGGCGGCCGGACTGCTGTTCAGCCTGACATGATGAAGCAGCCAAGCTCGCCTGTGCGCTCCAGGCGCGTGTGACAGCACTGAAGCAGTCCGTGGGGAACGACTGACCCCCGGAGTATGCCGGGTGCGGCTCGACTGTCATGTTCTGCGCGTCTTCAGGGCATGTCTC
>CAZJJT010000460.1:0-4237 GCA_964546395.1 uncultured Fibrobacterota bacterium | reverse complement strand
TGAAATCTGAAATCTGAAATCTGAAATCTGAAATCTGAAATCTGAAATCTGAAATGATATGGTAGCGTCCCTCGAACGACTCGTCGAATGTCTCTCGCGCCTGCCCACAATCGGGCGCAAGAGTGCCTGGCGGCTCGCGCTGCACCTGATGGAGCGTCCGGCCGAGGAGGTGGCCGAGCTGGCGGAGGCTGTCGGGACGCTGCAGGAGCGTGTGCACCTGTGCCCCGAGTGCTACTCGTATACCGAGGGGGAGCGCTGCGACATCTGCCGTGACGTGCGGCGCGACCGAAGCGTGGTGTGCGTGGTGGAGAAGCCGACGGATGTGTTCACGATAGAGCGGGCGGGAAGATACCGCGGGGTGTACCACGTGCTGGGGGGCGTGCTGTCGCCGATAGACGGTGTGACACCGGAGAAGCTGCGGATTGAGCAGCTGGGCAGACGGCTCGAACAGGGAGAGATCCGCGAGTTGATCCTGGGGCTTGGGGGGAGTGCGGACGCGGAGTCGACAGAGTTGTACCTGGCGCGCGTGTTCGAGGGCCGCGATGTGCGCATCACGCGCCTGGCACGAGGCCTTCCCGCCGGCACCGAGCTTGACTACATAGACCAGCTCACGCTCACTCAGGCGCTGCAGGAGCGCACCGAGGTGCGGCGCGGGCAAGCGGACCGCTGAGCACAGACGGAAGGGATGCATCGATGGCCATGAGGAGCGTGCAGACATTTCTCCGCAAAGCGGGGGCTTCCGTGCTGTTCGTCGGCTACATGCCGTTTGCCTCGGGGACATTCGGCTCCGCTGTCTCAATCGGGGTGGTCTGGCTCCTGAACCACTATCTGCCGGTGTTGTTCGCGCCCGAGTCAGTGATGCTCTACTGGGTGGTGCTTCTGGCCGCGACTGCCGCGAGCATCGGCCTGAGTTCCCGCGCGAAGGAGGATTTCGGCAGCGATGATCCCTCGAAGGTGGTGGTGGACGAGTTCGTGGGCCAACTGTTCGTGTTCTTTCTGGTGCCGATTACCTGGCGCACCCTGACACTGGGATTTCTGCTGTTCCGTTTCTTCGACATTGTCAAGCCGTACCCGGTGTGTGCAATGGAAGAGATGGAAGGTGGCGCGGGAGTTACCATGGACGACGTGGCGGCGGGGGTGCTGGCCAACCTGTGCCTGATCGCGACGCTCATCGCGTACCACTTCGTGCGCGGCGCGCTGACTTGAAATCGGTACCCGTTTCTGAGCGGTTCATTTTTGTTGGGAGCTGCGCCGGGTAGCCCCCGGGTCGGCGTGGTGGTCCGCGACGGGTGGTTGGGGGGCACCCGCGGGGGCGGCTGGGGGACGTTGCACCAGCTTCTCCTGCCTGCACGGATGGCGCGTCAGACGGCCTCGCGCAGCATCAGCAACGCAGTGGCCACGGCTTGGGCACGGACATCGCCGCGTTCTCCCGCGAACACGTGCTTCTCCGCAGTTGTCCCTTCCGGGCCGGCCACCGCAAGCCACACCAGGCCCACGGGTTTCTCCGCCGTACCACCGCCGGGACCGGCGATTCCTGAGACGGAGACTGCCCACGTGGTGCCCAGGAGCCTCCGCGCACCTTCGGCCATTGCACGGACAACAGGCTCGCTGACCGCCCCATGCATCGCAAGCGTATCGGCTGGCACACCAAGGATGTTCTGTTTTGCGTCGTTGGCATAGGCGATTACTCCGCCCTTGAACACCGTCGAAGATCCCGGGACACTGGTGAGTGCGCCCGCGATCAGGCCCCCGGTGCACGACTCGGCGGTTGACACGGTGTGCCCAGACCGCGCGAGGAGCGTGACGAGTTCGGTGACGGGACTCATGCTGCCGGCGCGGGGGAGTAGCGGGTGGGATCGCTGATGCCCGCGGCCGCAAAGCCTTCCCTGCGGATAGCGCACGAGTCGCAAGCGCCGCAGGCACGGCCCTCGGGATCGGGATCGTAGCAACTGTGCGTAAGGCCGTAATCAAGTCCGAGCGAGGCGCCGGTGCGGATGATATCGGCTTTGGTGAGCGAGACCAGGGGCGTGTGGATCGCCGTGAGGCGCCCCTCCACTGCCGCGCGGGTGGCGAGGTTGGCCATGGTTTGAAACGCAGCGACGTACTCGGGACGGCAATCGGGATACCCCGAGTAGTCGATCGCGTTGACCCCGATGAATATGTCGGCTGCACCGATGACTTCGGCCCAGCCCAATGCGTACGCCAGGAAGATGGTGTTGCGGGCGGGAACGTAGGTGGGCGGGATATCCCGTGCGTGCCGCGTATCCCTGTGCTTGGGCACGTCGATGTCGGCGGTGAGCGCACTCCCGCCGAACGCGCGCAAGTCGATGGTGACCACGCGGTGCTCGGCCGCGCCGAGGTGCATGGCGACAGCGGTCGCGGCGGCAAGTTCCACGCTGTGGCGCTGGCCGTAGTCGAAGCTCATCGCGTGCAGCGCGAACCCCTGCGACTTCGCGATGGCCCCGCAGGTGGCAGAGTCGATGCCGCCGCTGAGAAGGACGACGGCCTTTGGCAAGTCGGGCGTGGGCATGGGGGGAAGATACTTGGGTGAAGGAAGAAGGGAGAAGACTGCAGGTCTGCTGTTGCGGCAGGGATTGCAGTGGAAATGTGCACGCGGGTTGGGGCGCGCTGTGTGCGGCCCTGTGCACATTGGAGCGCAAAGCCCGGCGCCCACGGCGCGCGTTGGCGCGCCATGCAGTGGGCGGCCGCCCAAGAGAACCGGCACACGAGAGCGCTACTGCTGTTCTTCGGCGTGAGCGATGAACGGGTAGAGCTTCTCGCGCGAGGAGGGGTTCTTGAACAGTTTCAGCAGGGAGCGGTCGCGGATGAGCCGGACACGCTCGCGGCTGAGGTTGAGCTCGTTGCCGATCTCTTCGAGGGTGAACTGCCGCGAGAAGTTGAGCCCGTAGTACATGCGCAGGATACGCTCTTCACGGCTCGAAACATCCTGCAGCACGCTGTCGAGCACTTTCTGCAGTTCGCGACGCTCCGAGTCGGTTTCCTGATTGGGCCCTTCACCGATAACATCCTGCAGCGTCTTGGAGCTTTCCTCGTCGCCGCTCTTCGAGCCGATGGGCGCGTCGAGCGACACGCCTTTCAGTCTGCTCATCACGTCGACGATCTCGTGTTCGCTCGGCGCGAATTCCTCCATCTGGATTGTCTTGTCGAAGTCGTTGTTGTTGCGCTCGAGCGCGCGCTTGAACTTGTTGATGAGTGCGATCTTGTTGGCGGGCACGCGAATGGTGGATGCCTGCTCGAAGAACGCTTTCTGGATTGACTGGCGGATCCACCAGACGGCGTAGGAGATGAACTTGACGTTCATCTCGGAGTTATAGCGCTTGGCCGCCTTGAGCATCCCGATGTTGCCCTCGTTGATCAGCTCGAGATAGCTGAGGCCGCGGCCGCGGTAGCGACGGGCGATACTGACCACGAAACGCAGATTGGCAGTAATGAGCCGGTTGATCGCCTCCGGCTCACTTCTCTTCACGCGCTGAACCAACTCCTGCTCTTCCTCTTCGGTGAGCATGCTGTAGCGGCTCAGGTCGCGAAAGTAGAGTGCCTCAACCTTTTCCACGGTACCGGTGTCCGTCCTGATTGCGGGCGTGTCCCAACACGTGCTGCGGCTGCTTAACCGCTTCAGTGGTATTATACAGCCGCGGTATGGTTTCGTCAAACACGGCATGCCATGCCGGCCTGTGCCGTGCAGTTCCCCCCCGAAGCGCCGTCCCTGTGTCCCCCATGAATCGGGTCACTAATATACGTCCGCCGGCCCAAACCGGTGCAAGCGCATTGTATGTTGTGTTGACTTCGGGCAGAGCAGGGAGGGATACCTGGTACGTATGGCGCACAGGGCGATACTGGCGATTGTGGTTGTGGCAGCGATGGCCCGGGGCGACTCGCTCAGCGACTCCGTCTCAGCCTCAGTGGCAGCGGCTGGCGCACAGGGCCGCAGCGTGTACGTGATCCCCGTGGAAGGTGACGTGGAGCCGGCGATGGCGGCGTTCATCGGCCGCGCCGTGCGCGAGGCGCTGGCGGATGCGGACGCGCTGGCGGTGCTGGAGATGGACACGTTCGGGGGGCGGGTTGACGCGGCATTCCAGATAGTTGACACGCTGCTGCAGTTCCCCCGCGACCGGGTTGTCGCTTATGTCAAGAACAAGGCGATCTCGGCCGGCGCGCTGATCGCGCTGGCCTGCGGCCGGCTGTACATGCGGCCGGGGACCACTATCGGCGACTG